>CAZNRJ010000005.1:10377-29003 GCA_964574945.1 uncultured Ohtaekwangia sp.
CTAAGATATCCTTTGCAGAAAAACGCGTACCTACCCGTGTTAAGTCAGGGCCAATGTTACTGCCTTCGCCACGCATGGTATGGCACGAGCTGCATAACGAAGCAGCAAACATATTCTTGCCTTGCTCAAAGTCGCGATGGGCGAGAGGTTGATCCAACAAGGTTAATGCTTCCTCAACTTTTCTCCGTTTGCCGGGTCCTTTTGGCTGAGGTAAATCTGCGATGTCATTCCCTGATTCCGTTAACAACTTTGCACCTGAAAGAGTATCATAATAAAGTGTTTTATCTTTTGGCGTATGGGCCAATGCCTTTTTTCTTGCCTTGTCGATGAAGCCAACATAGCTCACACCGCCTTTATAAGTAAATGCATTGGCAAACCATTTAAAGTATTGCTCTTGCAGTTCGGGTGTCCAGCCTGTGGTTGCTTCCGAAAGTACGGTGGCCAAATAAGTTTGCTGTGCCGGTGGAACTTTTGAAAGCATTTTTGCAATGTCCAATCCATACTGCGGATTTCTCATAATAAGATCAGCGGAAGAGCTTACGGTTTTTTCTGCAGGCTCATCTTTTGCATTCATCAGTAAAGTCAGCGTTTTCTCAACTGAACCCGGAGCGCTTATATAAACCAATACGTTGCTAAGCACACGGTTCAGCTCATTGCCTTGCGCGGGATAATGCGCATCCAAGTATGTTTCTACTTGCTTTTTTACTAATCCTTCAGGCTTACCCATCCTGAAAATAACTACTTCGAAGGCACGCACTAAATCAATTTGTTGAGCCAGAGAGAGTTTATCAAAATCAATTTTTGTAAGCGCAAGCAACATTGCATTCTTGTTTGCCGGTTTGCCCAGACGTGCTAAGGCAATCATCGCTTGTGTGAGTGTTTGCGGATCGGTTTCTTTCAACGCACGTTCCTGCCAGGAACTAACCGGTTGATGTTCTACTGCAATGCGCGCTGCATACCGCACAAAACGATCTTCATGTTTTAGGTTTGGCCAGGCAGCATCAACAGCATTCTTATTGGGTTCATGATATTTTTCAAGTCTTCTCCGAAGCTGGTTTACTTCATTTGGTGTAACCGATGTTGCTGGTGCAGTGCTTTGATTTCCTGTTGCAGAGATCCGATATAAATCAGATTCCAATCTTCTTCCACCTGTAAGGAAATACATGGCGCCATCGGGACCAATTACTCCATCGGTTAGGGAAAGCGGTGAGCCTGAAATAAATTCTTCGGCTTTCGCAGTGTAAGATGCACCTTGAGGTTCGAGGTGAATGGCATAGATAATGCCGAAGCTCCAATCAAAAGCGAAAATTGCTTTTTTGTAGGGATCAGGGAAGGCGGCATTCATCCCGCTGATCATGCCGGTTGGCGAGCCCTGCCCAATGTTAATAACGGGGGGAAGGTTATCCGGATAGGAGGACGGCCATTTTCCATTTCCTGTGCGCCAACCGAATTCAGCACCACTGGTTACATGACAGATGCGGGTAGGCCGGTACCACGGCATTCCAAAATCCCATTCCATATCGGAATCATACGTGAACAAATCACCGGCTTCATTGAATGCAATATCAAACTCATTGCGAAACCCGGCACCAATCAACTCCCAATGGTTGCCAAGCGAATCCATGTGCGCAATCCAGCCACCCGGAGCTTTGCGGTTATTTGCATGACCACGCGGATCTTTTATCTGCGGGAACAGGTTATCTTCCTGCCATACCGGTGGCAATCGATAGGTTTCAAATTCAGGAACATCCACATGGTTGCCGGCTGCGATATAAATTGATTTTTTATCAGGTGAAAGAATGATGCTGTGAGGTCCATGCTCACCGGGCTCACCCGCAAGCGATTTAATTAATGTGATCTTATCAAACTGGTCATCACCATCGGTGTCTTGAAGGCGGTACATACCCGTGTTCCTGTTGAAATTTTTATCGCTGTTGTGATTAACCATTACATACAAACTATTAAAGGCATACAACAAGCCTTGCGCAAAACCCATCCCGATTTTGAGTGTGGTCGTATCGGCATTCTTGTCCGCTTCCGATCCGATGATTAGTTTTTCTACTTTAGCTTTTGAAGTATCGCCAAAAGCCGGAAGCTCAAGCCGGTATAAGGCTCCATATTGATCAGCCGTAATCATTCGCCCTTTGTTATCAAAGGTCATGGCTACCCACGAACCCTGGTCATTTTCTCCCGGGCTATATAAGTGTTCGGCTTTAAATCCAACCGGCAATTTTAGTTTGTCGATTTTGGGATTGCCTGTAGTCACTGTTTCTGTTTGCTGGCACGCTGCAAGGATAATTATTGAAATAGCCAGTAAAAATTTAAAAGACTTGTTGTGGGGTAGGTTCATGGTTGAGTTTTAGCGTTTTCCTTTTGACTTCCTGATAATTTAAAGCTGCGGAATGAAAAATCAAGTTAACCTATTTCATTCATCATATTAAAATTTAAGTGATAAATGGTAGGGGGTTAATGTTAAGCAAACAGTTCCAGCTCAGCTTTTCCTTTGCCATCCGGAGTTGTATAGAAAGGTCTTTTTTCGATTACATAATGAGTATCTTCCGGGATGCCCAGCGCATGATAAATTGTTTGATGCAGTTGCGCGATCCTGATCGGTTTTTCCACCGTTTTGCAAGGACGCTCATCCGCAGTTTTTCCATACACAAATCCTTTCTTAATTCCGCCACCAAATAGCAGAACGGAACATCCATCCGTAAAGTGGCGGTGCATGCCGTAGTGTTTTATGTCTTCGATTATATCGGGTTGGTCTACTTGTTCCTGTACCGTTGCCCCGGGCCGGCCTTCCGTCATCATATCCCTGCTGAACTCACTGGCCAGTATGACGAGTGTGCGATCCAAATGCCCTGACTTTTTTAAATCCTGAATTAACTGAGCAATGGGCGCGTCAATTTGTTTTTTCATGTCGATCAATCGCGTATATCCATTCTCGTGTGTATCCCATCCTTTAAAGGGTTCGTATTCGGTAGTCACACTGATGAACCTCGCACCTTGCTCTGTCAGCCTGCGGGCAAGCAAACATCCCAACCCAAAGCGACCTGTATTGTATTTGTCATAACTTTCTTTTGGTTCCAGACTCAGGTCAAATGCTTTTGACTCAGGCGACTTAAGCAACATGTAAGCCTGCTCCATCGAACGTTGCAACGATTCTTTTTGATAATCGCTTCCAAATTCACCAACCGGACTGTTGCCAATAAGTTCTTTATAAAGTTGATTCCGTTTTTCGAACCGTTCGTAACTCATTCCCACGGGTGGCTTCACACTTTCCAACCCTGCCGATGGGTCAGGAATAAAAAACGGACCGAATTCATTTCCAAGAAAACCGGCCGTGTGAAAAGCTTTAAGCTCTTCGGCTTCACCCACTGTAAAGCGTTGACCAATATCAATGAACGGAGGGATCACCGGATTCTTTGAACCTAACTGGCTGGCAATCCATGAACCAATATGCGGAGCGGCAACAGTTTGAGGCGGCTCATAACACGTATGCCAGTGATATTGATGTCGTGAGTGTAAAATAAAACCGAGGTCGGCAGCTACGTAGGATCGGATCAGGGTTCCTTCGTTCATAATATTCCCGATGGATTGAAGGCCTTCCGAAAAATGAATTCCATCCAATGCAGTCGGAACAGCTTTGAAAGTACTGAGCACACTGTTCGCCTGCATTCCTTTTGTATAAGGAGTGTATTTTTTTGGATCGAAGGTATCAGTATGTGCCATTCCACCAGCCATCCAAAGAAGAATTACGGTGTCAGCTTTTGCGGTAATTCGTGGTGATGAGCAGGAGCTTAAAAAAGAAGAAGGCAAGCTATACGCGAGGGCTCCGAGTGTAGCAGCACTGGTCCGTTGTAAAAATTCCCTTCTATTCCAGTTTCTATTCATTTTATAATGTTACCGTCAATTTAATAAATCAATTGAAACTCCGGAAGTAAAACAATGGCCCACATCAAATCCTGGATATTTTCTTCTTTAGGTGTTGCTCCTAATATATTATTGGCCGTGGTTAGCTCTGTCTTTTTGGGGTAGCGGCCTAATGAAATTTTATAAAGTTCGTTAACGAGTTGTTCATTAGTATTAAATTTCCCTTTCCATTTTTTGGATCCTGATTCAAGGACACTATTAAACTTATTTCCATTGGTAAGTTCCAATGCTTGTAAAAGATTTGCCTGAGATGACCTGCTTGTGGAAACATTCTCGCGGTTAGGTCTGCCCAATGCCGTCAGGAAAACATCATTCTTTACTAATGAAGCTCGTGAATAAGTCAACTCTGTTTGTTTTGCATTTTTGTAGGGATCGTAAAGCCTGAGTGTATCTGAATAAACCGGATCGATGATGCTGCTCACAGCATCAACAAATTGCTCGGCAGATAGTCGCCTGCGGTGCATGCCCCTGAATACATAATCGGCAGTGACAATATCATTCTCATTTTTAATTCCAACGGATGGCAATTGATACGTCTTTGAAGTGGTTATCTTAAAGATCAGGTCTTTCAGGTTGTTTTTGTTTTCGTAAAAATCGTAAGCAAGCCAATCGAGTAAATCCTGGCTCCAGGGTTCGTTGTCCATCAAATCCACCGGCTCCACAATTCCCCTGCCCATTAGTTGCGCCCACATCCGGTTAACAATCGTTCTATACAACCGGCCATTTTGTGGAGCAGTGAGATACTCAGCCAATTGCTTGAGTTTTTCATCCACTGTTAGCGTACTGTCTATGGTACCCAACTCTTCAAAAATGATTTTTGTACCGGCCAATTTGCCTGTTGGCTTATCGCAACGGTTAATCTCAAGCGTGGTGTCAGAAAAAATATTGGCAAAAGCATAAGCGTCTGATAATTTCAAATCACTGATAAAGCTATCATGACAGGAGGCGCACTTCATATTCAGGCCAAGAAAGACTTGCGAGATATTTTGTGCGGCTTGCATTTCAACCCGTTGACTGGCATTGATGGTGCCACGCCATTTTATTCCACGGATAAAACCTTCTGATCTTTTATCCGGACTAATAAGTTCTTTCACAAATTCATTATATGGCTTATTGTTTTTCAGTGCTTCGTATAACCATTCAGTAATAGCGAAGCGTCCACCGGTAATGTAGCCTGTGCCCGTGTAATCATTTCTCAGGGCATCGTTCCAGAAACTCAGCCAGTGCTGTGCATAGTCATCGTTCCGGTCAAGAAGTTCCTTCACCAATAATTCACGCTTGTCAGGATGATTGTCAATAACGAAAGCATTTATTTTTTCAGGAGATGGAAGTAATCCAATAATATCCAGAAAAACCCTTCGAATGAAAATCCGATCGTCAACCACTTGAGGCCATGAGATATTCTTCTCACTGAAGTAAACGCTCACAAATTTGTCTATGGGATTTGATAAGCCTGATCCGCCTGACGGCAGTGTTGGTCTTCGTGGTGCCAACTCAGCAACCCGGTACACACTTTTCTCATTTGGGTTATCAGGCCAGGGGGCGCCCACTTTAATCCATAACTCCAACGTAGCAATTTCTTTCTCACTCAAGGTTTTTCCTTTGGGAGGCATTGACTCTTTATCGCTCCTTGGCAAAAGAAGCCTACGAATAATTTCACTTTGTTCGGGATGGCCCGCTGTAATGATTTCACCTGATTTGCCACCACGCATAACAAAATCTTTTCGATCTAACCGCAACTCACCTTTTGTTTTTTCAGCACTATGGCATTTATAGCAATTGTGTGCAAAGATTGAACGCACTTCAATATTTAAAGCAGATACTTGACTTTCATCAAGTGTCTTGATGGATTCGTTGGTGAAACTTGTTAAGTTAAAATCGGGATTACTTGTAATTCTGTTTTCATTGCCCCACGGCAAGACTTCCGTCAGATAATCAGCACCATGCGTTAATGATGCACCTAAGTGTCCGGCTACACTTACTCCAACAACCGAGAATATCAGAAATGATCTGTAAACGCTTAGCAGCCGTGCATTATTCTCAGATCGCTTAAAGAAGTAGAGCGCTGCAAGAGCAAGTACCGCAGTAGCGATGCCTGTCCATTGATGAATCGTAAGCGTGTTGTCACTATAATCATTTTGATTTTTCAGTAGAAGTCCGAAGAAGCAGGAGAGTACTGCGCCTACAGCACCAATGACCAAAACAATATAAATTCCGGATCGGAAACTTTGATCTTTCTTTTTCCATGAAATGATTTCGAGAATTAATGCCACAATCAACAATCCGATTGGAAAGTGAACCATCAGGGGATGCAGCCTCCCCAGGAATTGCCACAGCCAAAAATCTGAAATTGAAAGAAACATAGTGATGTAATTAACCTGCTTATACTCTTTCCAATTTTATGGGATATGTATGTCCGGCATTCCATTGACACACATAAATATTTTTATCTTCATCGATGCATACATCATGACAATGCTTGAATAAAGGGATTTCCTGGAGCATCAGTTGCAATTCACCATCAACATACCTGGGTACGGTTCCACCAGGATTAGAAACAACTTTATCCTTCTTATCAAGAATAGTGACAAACCCCGAGTTATCAGTTTGATTTAAATAACGCAACCTCGACCAGCAAACTCCGGCATAAATGTTTTCACCATCAAACACAGGCCGGCAAACAAATGCCCCGGGAAGAAAAATAGTAGAGAGATATTTTCCATCCAATGTAAATCTCTTAAATGAATTATGTCCCCTGGATGTTATAAGAAGGGTAGGATTCTTTTTATCCCTTAAATCAATGGCAACACCATGCGCGGTGTCAAACTCTTCATCTTTATTTCCCCGTCCACCAAAGTGACGGATGTACTCGCCTTTGTGATTATACTGAATAATAAATTGCGATCCATATCCATCCGCCACATAAATATCTCCATTAGGCGCTACAGCCGATTCGGTTGGTTTGTAGGTCATCGCTTCCGTATAAATCCCAAGCTTTTTCGGACTGTCTAATTCCAATAAAACTTTTCCATTCACGGAAGTTTTTGTTACGGTGCTCAATGTGGTATCGCAAATGAAAAGAAAATCTTCCCCACCTTCTTTTGTTAGTGTTAAGCCATGACCGCCCGGAAAACCTGTGCCCCAGGTAGTAAGTAATTTTCCTGACTTGTCATAAACGATAATGTTATTTTTGATTTCATCGGTAATCATAATGAGCCTGCCTTTTGAATCCATTACCATTTCATGGCAATTGTTGACCGGAGTTTTCGCGCTATCGAGATTGCCCCATTCGGTATGGGCACGATACCGGAAATCGCCATGGCCGATAATTTTATCATCGCCTTTCGGTTTAGATTTCAAAATCGAAAATGCGAATGAGGGTGCTGTTGCTGCCCCCATCGTGGTAAGAAGGGAGGCTTTGATAAAATTTCTTCGGTTGTTCATAATCCAGCTTT
The DNA here is from genome assembly GCA_964574945.1 of uncultured Ohtaekwangia sp. Taxonomy (GTDB): domain Bacteria; phylum Bacteroidota; class Bacteroidia; order Cytophagales; family Cyclobacteriaceae; genus ELB16-189. The sequence continues at coordinate 17,766 of CAZNRJ010000005.1, forward strand.
ACTTAATACTATAATCCGTGCTTATCACAATTTTGCTTAATGAATTTATAACCCTTTTCTGCCATGTCCCAGGTTTCAGAGTATTCGCGCCACACATTGATGGAGTTGGCGAAGCTTGGATCGTTTCGTGTAAAAGCTTCAATCGTTAGCCAGCCTTTGTATTTTATTTCTGCTAAAGCAGAAAACGTTTCATCCCACGATACATGACCATCGCCCGGAGTGCCTCTGTCATTTTCGCTGATGTGAACATGCGCAAGCACGGGAGCAATTTTCTTTATCGCTGCTGATAATTTCTTCTCTTCAATATTGGCGTGATGGGTATCGAACATAGCTTTCACATTGGGATGAGCTACCTTACTAACAAGCATGGAGAGGTGATCCATCGTGTTACACAAATAACATTCGAACCGATTAAGCGCTTCCGGTGTTAGTGTGATTCCTGCCTGTGCTGCATAATCACCGGCTGCATGGAGTACGTCTGCACTCCATTCGTACTCGTTAGCTTCCGGTGGCCGGCCCACAAAAGTTGCAAACGCAGAGTGAATAGGGCCGCAGATAATTTTTGAATTCAATGCATGCGCGCAGTCAATGGCATTCTTAAGCCGATCCAATGCTTTGTTCCTTATTAGTTGAGAATCACTTGCGGGATTTTCGTCTGGCCCCAATCCAAGTACACACGTTGCTTCTAACCCTGCACCCTGTAAAAATTTTCCAAAGCGTTTATACACTTCAGCATTCTGCTCGGCCATGAAACATTCAATGCCATCATATCCAATTTTTTTTAGTCGTTCCGAAACGGGATATACATCTTCCCCAATTCCACCGGACCACGCCAATAAATTAAATCCAATCTTATTCATCTAACTAAATTAATGATCAATTATTTATTTCTCCATCGGATGCTGCCTGAGTAATTCTTCAGGCGAATAAAATCCGGTTTTATCTTTCACTGATTCACGCACAGCTTTCACCTTGTCGGGTGAAATAGCAGACGCTTTATTTCCAAAAGCATTTCGCACATAGGTGAGCACAGCAGCTACTTCTTCGTCATTGAGCATACCTTCGAAAGGAGTCATGGGTACCTGACCTGTATATTTATTTCCGTTGACTTCTATAGGCCCCATCATACCTTTCAACACGATTTTGATCAAACGCTCATCATTGCCTAAAGCCCATTGTGTTCCTACCAATCCCGGGAAACCGGAAGCCGATAGTCCCCGGCCATCGGGTTGGTGACATGTGCCACAAAAACCTTCCTTCTCATAAATTGCTTTTCCTTTCACGAACAACTCACGATCACTTCCTTTAAGATCAGTGAAAATATCTTCTTCTTTCTTTTCCTTTAAAGATTTTCCGTTTAAATGAGCGAGTGCGGTTGCATGTGCTTCTACCATCCATTCATCCAATGGTTTTTTACCGGCTTCAATCACAATGGGCAACCCAATTTCTTTATCAAGCCACGATGCTGCTACAATGGCTTCCAACCGAACGCGACCGTTTTCATCTTGCGCAGCTTTCATCAATAACTCCTGTTGATTTTTAATTTGATGACCACTATACCGAATTACCCGCACAGCAGCTGCCCGCGCATGATAATCTTTTGACTGAAGCACCTGGTATAATAAATTCTCATCCACTTTATCCAATCCCCACGTAACCCATAATGCCTCTAAAAGATGATTGGCATATCGTTCGTCCTCTACATTTAATTTGCTAACCCAGGATTTGACGTGCTGAAGAACCTCTTCTTTGTTTCTGCCCCTTAGCTCACGCCTTGTGCGATAGCGTGTCCTGAATTCAGGAAGTTTAAGATTATCCAAAAGCTCATCAATACTTGCTCCTGCAACTTTAGCAGGTGTAACCAATGGTCGCGATGGATATGTGATCCGATAAATGCGACCATGCACATGATCGCGCAGGGGGTCGCGCGCATTGTGCTGCATGTGACCGATTAAGATATTGTGCCAGTCAACCAAATACAACGAGCCATCAGGTGCGAATTCCATATCCACCGGCCTGAAATTCCGATCGGTTGATTTTACAAGATCTAAAACATGACGGCTTTTATACCCTGTGCCGTCATCTTCCAGCGTATGCTGCTTGGTTCCTAAAAATCCAATCGTGTTATTGATCAGGAAATTTCCCTGCACGTTATCCGGAAAATGCCTGCTATAAATAAACTCAAGTCCTGAAGTAGGACGAACTTTGTGCTCTTCCTGGATAAGGTTAAATGATTTATGGGTAGCAACCCCATATCGTGGCTTTACCTCACCTGGCAACATCCATCGCACGTCAGGTCCGGATGTTTCTGCAAAAATTTCTTCGCCCCATTCGTCAAATGCAATACCCCAGGGATTAGGAATGGAGAGTTGAGCAACGCGTTCAAGATAATGACGCTGCGGACTATACCGGTAGAAGCCACCATTGGTAGCACGTACAGGGCCGTATGATGTTTCAACATTCGTGTGCAGGAATACTCCTTCACCCATAAAAATCGCTCCGGAAGGATCGGCAGCATACGCACTATGCGCATGATGTGTGTCGTGATCGTCAAAGCCACTTAATATAATTTCTTTCTTATCGGCTTTATCATCACCATCGATATCGGTAAACAGCATTAAGTTGGTGCCTTGCGAAACGTAAACGCCTTCGGGCGCAAACTCAAACCCAACGGGAACATGCAAGCCATCCACGAACGTTGTTTGCTTATCGGCTTTTCCATCACCGTCCGTGTCTTCCAATATGATAAGCTTATCATTGGGTTTGCTGTCACCGGGTTTGTAATGAGGATAGCTGGGCATGGTAGCAACCCAAAGCCGGCCTTTGTTATCGAAGGACAACTGAACAGGATTCGCTAAATCAGTAAACTCTTTCTCAGATGCGAAGAGTTCAATTTTATAGCCTGGCGGAACAGTCAGTTTACTGAGCGCATCTTTCCCATACAAATATTCGAGACTTCCATTCTCTTCTGGATTGTAATTTGTTTCAACCGGTGGAAGTTTTGATGTATGTTGATCCGCTAAAGCGAGATCCATTTTTTCCCCTTTGGCTGCGAGCCAGATGGCACTGTCGCGGATTGCAGTAAGCTCACGAATTTTAGCAAGCTCGAAAGGATAATTATCAGGGCCAAAAGGATCGTATCTTCTGCCAAAGACATGAACTCCATTAGGTATCTTATAATCATTATGCCACATCCAGTTTTTTTCAAGAACGGCAGCATGAACAAGTTCACGGTGTGCCTCCGCCTTTGGTTCAGCTTCACCAAAAATTTTGTTCGCGAGAAGCTTTGAAAATTTTGCGTAGCCTGCATCATTAAGCTGTGAGCCATCAATTGTCAACGGTGCTTTACTTTCTGCATACCATTTTGTGGTTGGCTTGAAAGCATCGATGTAAAGGATGTTATTAATTGCGGCTACCTCCTTCATCGCCTTTGCATAGAGCAAGAGATTTACATTTTCCTTTTTTCCATTAGGAACATCTAATGAATCGGTTAAATCTTCGAATGCAATGGGGGATACGATGGCCAACTGCGGAACAGATTTTCCATTATAGGTCTGCGATAATGTATGCTTAATAAAGGCATCAAGCTCGCCTTTGTAGTTTTCAAGTCCTGCTTCGCCCTGAAACGATTCGTTGTAGCCAAAGAAGCCGATAATGACATCGGCCTTTAACCGGGTTAGCCATTGATCGGGTGATTCAAAATGTCCTTCACTGCCCGAATTGGTTGCCAGCTCGGTCTGAAATTTTTCAGCGCCCGGAAACGCCCACGGAGATACGCGCCCTGAATGCGGCCTGAAGCCCGGTGTATCGCCACCATCACACATGTTTCGGATAAAGAGCAAACTATCCGGATAACGAACCTGTAATTCAGTTTCGAAATAACCGTAGTTCATCATTCGCGAACCCAGGTTATTCCCGATCAAAAGAATGTGAGAACCTTTATTGATTTTTAATACAGGCAAGTCTTGCGAACATTGGAATGTACTTAAAGCAATAATAATCAAACCAAATGTGTTGACTAATAATCTTCTATTTGTTTTCAGGAACATGTGGCAATTGATTAGTTACTTTAATGATGAAACGCTTAGCTGCTTGTCAAGCCAATATTGATCGTCTTTAAAAGCATACGGACTTGGGTGATAATCACCAATAAGATCAACATTTGCTTTTTCAGGCACTTCTAAGTTAAGCGACCAGAAGACACTATTGACAAGCATCCTTCGTGTTCCTTCTGTTAGCAAATCGGTAGCCGTTCCAATCGTGCTGGTAAATGCTTTACCTTGTTGTCCGCCCGGAACCTGATAACTCTTCGTCCATGCAATCGGCATCATAGGATCATTGCGGTTTATGTTAATTTCCTTTCCTGATTTATCTTTCTCCACTTCATTTCCTGCAACCTCATTATCGGTAAACCGCATTCCATATAAAGGATCATTTTCATCGTATTCACCGGCTCTATTAACAACCTGACCGAGCACAATAGGTTGCGAGTCACCGGGAAGGGGAAGCCTTACCCCATAAACATCTGTTGGTCCCCAAATTTCACCTTGTACAATACCGCTTAGAATCGGATGTTGTTCCTGACCTTGTGCCGGAACACCTCGCGTGCTTTGATGTTTATGCTTGCCATGATGGGAAATCCAATTTTCTCCAAGCACCAATCTTCCAAATCCATCTTTCCATTCATCATCCCCAGTATAATAGTTGCCATAGTGTTTCCAGTTGGAGGCTGAATCCATTTTTGAAAAGTTGAATGCGTGGGTTGCTGTTCTTATGCCAATCACGGGCTTGCCACTCTTTAAATAATCATCGATGTGTTGCATCTGTTCGTCAGGCAGCGCACGGAAGCGTGTAAAGATTACCATGAGGTCTGCCGTTTTTAAGTTTTCTAATCCCGGTATATTCCAAACATAATTAGGATTAACAATCCCGGGTTTTTCGGGATCTTGCGCAAACAAAACTGTACAATTAAATCCGTGTGCAGCAGACAGTATCTTTGCCAATTGGGGAAGCGCTTCTTCTGATCGATATTCCTCATCGCCCGATATCAACACAATTTTTGGCATGTTGGGTTTGCCTTCAAAAGTCAGCCATAGCTTAGATGAATCGGTATCAGTTACTTCTGTTTTTGGACTGCATCCAAGGCATGCAAAAAGGAAAAGAAAAATAACCAGGCAGGGGTTTTTCATTTAGTCAAAGATTTGATCTTCGGGTTAGCGAAGTAAATTAAGGTATGAACTTAAATGAATTATCAACGAAAGCAAAACGATCAATGACTAACGGTCTTTTGGAGAGAATTGCCGAGTTAAAGAATTTAATGCGCTGAAATTTCGGAATACTTTTTCCTGTATTCCAAGGGATTGTAATGTGTGTATGCTTTAAACTGCCGGTTAAAATTTGAGAGTGTATTGAATCCACTGTCGTAACACACTTGCGAGATGCCCATTTTCTGACTGATCAGTAACCGGCACGAGTACCCAATCCTGATCTCGGTAAGGAAATCGGAAAACGTTTTGTTGGCATGAACCTTAAAGTAGCGGCTAAACGAACTCGGATTCATGCTGGCGATGGCAGCCACTTCGTTCAAACTTATTTTCTCGCGAAAGTTATTCATTACATAGGCATGAACTTTATTCATACGGTCAGTCTCAGTTTCCTTTAAGGAGTTAGAATATCCATTGCTTGCCAGCAGTTTGTAATCTGATGAGTTGGCTAACACGTTTAAGAGATTTAATAGCAACAAAATCCGGTCAAAGTCTTCTGCGATCAATAAATTTTGGATGAGATCGGTTGCTTTGGATATTGTATGGCCATTGATTTCTATTCCGCGCTCAGCCTTTTGAAATAAGTGTTTGATTTTGTACAGTTCATTCTTTAACAGAAAATCTTCGCCCAAAAAATTTTGTGGAAAGTAAATGACAATACCTTCGGTTACCAGTTCTTTATCGTCTTTGAAATATTCATGATCACTTTGCCAGAGATGCGGAAGGTTAGGCCCGGTAAAAACAAGATCGCCTTTTTTGAAAGGACTCACATGATCGCCAATAAATCGGGTACCGGTTCCTTTCATTACCAAAAACAACTGATACTCACTATGAAAATGCCAGTTTGGATCGAAGTGCGGGGCGATCAAATGTTTTACTTCAAATGCCTGGTTATCGGAAATGGGTGATTTTTGCAGGGCGGGTTTCATAGCATTATACTGGATTACTGGTATTTATTTGGCTTTAAAAGGTTACTACCCATCTATTCAATGTCAAAATACAGTCATTTCTTGATAAAATACAGTAAACGTTTGCAAAATTTTAACCGGACTTTCGGTGCTCAAACCTACCAACATGACGCGATCCCTGTTTACTGTAGTGTGCCTGATAATATTGAACGGGCTCATTAGTTCTTGTACTAATTCCTCTAAAAGTTTACGCGATGATTCAGGGAGAATAGAATTACTTTTCTTAGGTCATGCGAGTGAACATCATAACTCCGCGCTTTATTTGCCTTTGCTTGCTTCTTCACTTTCGAAAGAAGGAATATTTTTTACCTATACGGATAATCCGAATGATCTCAATGCAGGGAACTTAGCGAAGTATGATGGCTTAGTGATTTATGCCAATCACGAACAAATAACTCCTGAACAGGAAAAAGCTTTGCTGGATTTTGTTGACGGGGGAAAAGGATTTATTCCCATTCATTGTGCAAGTTTCTGTTTTCAGAATTCACCAAAGTATATCGATTTGGTGGGCGGTCAGTTTATGAAGCACGGAACTGATACGTTTACGACAGCCATAGTAAAAAAAGATCATGCAATTGTTAACCCGTTAAATGAATTTTCAACATGGGATGAAACATACGTACATGATAAACTCGCATCTGACATTACTGTGCTGATGGAACGTGTAGAAGGCGATCACCACGAGCCGTGGACATGGGTAAAAGAGAGCGGAAAAGGAAGGGTGTTCTACACAGCATATGGTCATGATCAACGCACCTGGAATAATCCCGGCTTCCAACAACTAATGAAAGAAGGGATTCTCTGGGCGGTTGGAGATAACGTAAAAGAAAAATGGACAGGGTATAGAAAAACGTTACCAACACTTGTTTATCGTGATGAAGCCGGCATTCCTAATTATGAAAAAAGAGTTCCAACACCACAGTATCAGGACCCACTATCACCGGAAGAATCTGCCAGGTTGATTCAAGTGCCTGTTGGATTCGATCTTGAACTCTTTGCTTCCGAACCAGATATTATTAATCCCATTGCCATGGAGTGGGACGAGCGCGGAAGGTTGTGGGTAGTAGAAACGGTTGATTATCCAAACACGGTGCGGGAAGATAAAAGTATTGGCGATGACCGGATAAAAATATTAGAAGACACCAATGGCGATGGCAAGGCTGATAAGGTTACTGTGTTCGCAGAAAATTTAAACATTCCAACCAGTATGGTTTTCAGCAATGGGGGAATTATCGTTTCTCAGGCGCCACACTTTTTGTTTTTAAAAGATACCGATGGCGATGATAAAGCCGATGTAAGAAAAATATTGATCGATGGGTGGGGAACGTTTGATACGCACGCGGGGCCATCCAATTTAAAATATGGTTTCGATAACCAGATCTGGGGCGTGATTGGTTATTCAGGATTTGAAGGAACCGTGGCTGGTGAAAACAGGAAGTTCAGCCAGGGTGTTTATCGGTTTAAACCGGATGTCTCCACGTTTGAATTTATGACAGGCACGAGCAACAACACATGGGGCTTGGGCTTTACCGAAAACAACGATGTGTTTGCATCCACAGCTAACAATACGCACAGTGTATTTATGGGAATCCCCAACAAAGCAGCGCGCGGTGTGGAAGGAATTCAACCTGGCGGAAGTATCAAAATTGATGGGCACTATGCGATGCATACGATTACCGATAAAGTACGTCAGGTAGATGTATTCGGTGGCTTTACGGCAGCAGCAGGTCATAATTTTTATACGGCCAGAAATTATCCAACTGAGTTTTGGAACCAAATTGCATTTGTATGTGAACCAACCGGGCACGTTGTTCACATGGCAAAAATTGAAAAGAATGGAGCGGGCTTTGTTGAAAAAGATGGTTGGAATTTATTTGCCGGTGCCGATGAATGGGTTGCGCCCGTAGAAGCAAAGGTGGGCCCTGATGGTGCCGTGTGGGTACTCGATTGGTATAATTTTATTGTGCAACACAATCCAACCCCAACCCCTGAGCGTGGCGGCTTTGCTGCTATCAATGGAAAAGGAAACGCGTATGAAAATCCATTGCGCGATAAATCGCACGGCCGTATTTGGCGGGTGGTTAGCCGTTCAGCAAAAAAAACGGAAACACTTTCGTTGAGCAAAGAGAAACCTGATCAATTAATGAAGGCATTAAGTAACGACAACCTGCTTTGGCGAATGACTGCACAGCGATTGTTGGTAGAGCGTGGCAATCTTGATGTGGTAACTGACTTATATAATCTTGTTACTAATAATAAAGTGGATGAGTACGGTAATAACTATGCTGCCATCCATGCTTTATGGACGCTGGATGGATTGGGTGCGTTAACGAAAGATGATAAGGCAGAAGCAATTATTACTGATGCATTGAAACATCCTTCTGCCGGAGTGAGAAAAGCTGCAATCCAGATACTTTCAAAATCACAATGGACAGAAGACGCTGTCATCAAGTCAAATATTCTTAATGATCCTGATCCTAATACGCGTTTAGCGGCTATACTTTCTTTGGTTGAAATTGCTCCTTCTGAAACGCTTGGACAAACACTTTATACATTGAGTCTGGATGAAACTATCAAAAACGATGTCTGGTTATCGAAGGCGGTTTATGTGGCAGCTAATCAACATCGAAAAGGATTTATTGCAGCCTTTCTTGCGGCCAATCCAACCTATGGTTCTTTAAAGGAACCCGTTAAAGATCGATCTGCTGCTGACGTTGACGATGCATCATGGAAGCAGATGAAACTTCCGCAGTATATAGAGGCAGCGGGACTAAACATAGACGGGATCATTTGGTTTAGAAAAGTAATTGACTTGCCCGCAAGTGCCGGAGGTAAGAAGGCAACTCTTTCGCTGGGCCCTATCGATGACTCGGATGTGACGTATGTGAATGGAGTAAAAGTTGGCGGCATTGAAAGGAAATACAATGATAAACGAATCTATGAGATTGCTGCCGGAGTTTTGAAAACGGGAAGAAATGTAATCACCATCCGGTTGGAAGATACAAGTGGTAGTGGTGGAATTTACGGCAAGCCGGAAGATATGTTTTTGCAAACAGGTGGAAATAAAATTTCACTTGCCAATGATTGGAAATACGAAGTTGAAAAAGAATACAATGCAAAAAATCAAAGCCCGTTTAAAGGAACCTCGATCGCTGAATTATTTACTGCAACCTATCTCAATAAAGTGGAAACGAACGAGGTAGTGCAAACTCAACCAGGCATAGCAACTGTAATAACCATTAAGGCTATTAAGAATGAAATGAAGTATGATTTGAAAACATTTACTGTTGAAGCAGGAAAAGCGGTGGAGATTGTTTTTGAAAACCCTGACTTCATGCAGCACAATCTTGTGGTTACCCGGATTGGCGCTTTGGAGACAGTTGGAAAAGCTGCCGATAAACTTGCCTCCAATCCAAAAGGAGCTGAGATGAATTACGTGCCGGATATGCCCGAAGTATTGTTTGCAACTAAATTGGTGAACCCGCAACAAACCGAACGATTAAAATTTATTGCACCTAAGAAAGCAGGCGACTATCCTTTTGTATGTACGTTCCCAGGTCACTGGTCAATCATGAATGGCATTATGAAAGTTGTTGATAAGCCAGTTTTATAAAATTCTGTCCGCTTAATTATTTGATGTGAGCTTAGATCTGAAATTTGGCGTTAGCACCTGGCTGTGGACATCACCCTTCGCAACGGAAACCATTGAACTGTTTCCCAAAATAAAATCAATGGGCTACGATGCCGTAGAGATTCCGGTAGAGTACCCTGAATTGATTGACGGAAAGAAGGTAAAAACTGCATTGCAGCAAAATGGATTGAGTGCCATTGTTTGTGGTGCATTTGGTCCGGCTCGTGATTTGACTAATGATGATCCTGCTGTTCATGATTCCTGTTTCAACTACATCCAGCAATGTCTTGATCTGTGCAATGCATGGGATGCAAAGTTTTTAGCCGGCCCGATGTATTCGGCAGTTGGAAAAGCGAGAATGGTTTCGCATGAGCAACGAAAAACAGAGTGGGATAGAGCTGTTACAAACATTCACAAAGTGTGTGTGCTGGCAGCATCGCGCGGATTGCAAATAGCACTTGAACCATTAAACAGGTTTGAATCTGATTTGATCAATACGGCAGAAGATGTAATGCGCCTGATAAAAGATGTAAATCATTCGGCAGCTAACGTTTTACTGGATGGATTTCACATGGCCATTGAAGAACGTAACCTGGAAGAAGCAATTACGCTGGTCGGTGAAAATCTCATTCATGTGCAGGTTTCAGAAAACTATAGAGGCACGCCCGGTACAGGGCAAACTCCCTGGGATTCCTTTAAGAAAGGATTGACAAACATTAACTATAAAGGCGTGGTGTCTATTGAAAGTTTTACACCTGAAATTAAAGAACTTGCCGGAGCGGTTTGTATTTGGAAAAATCTTGCCCCGAGTCAGGACGGGTTTGCGCAAGAGGGAATCAGCTTTTTAAAAAAATTACTAAACGAATAACTATGAGCAGTAAACAAATCAACATCGCTATTGTAGGGTTAGGCTTTGGTGCAGAGTTTATTCCCATTTATAAAAAATACCCAAACGTAAACCTGGTGGCCATCTGCCAACGAACAAAAGCAAAGGTTGATGAGATTGGAAATGCCTTTGGTATTGAAAAACGTTACACCGACTACGATCAATTGCTGAAAGATCCGGATATCCATGCAGTTCATATTAATACTCCCATCCCTGATCATGGAATCCAGTCGATCAAAGCACTGAAAGCGGGTAAGCATGTGGCTTGTACAGTTCCCATGGCTACCACGGTAGAAGAATGCGAAGAAATCGTTCGGCTCACTCAGGAAAAAAACCTCACCTACATGATGATGGAAACCGTTGTGTATGCACGCGAGTTTCTTTTCATGAAAGAGTTATATGAAAAGGGAGCGTTGGGCAAAATACAATTTTTAAAAGCGAGCCATCAGCAGGATATGGATGGTTGGCCTAATTACTGGCCCGGACTTC
>CAZNRJ010000006.1:0-16096 GCA_964574945.1 uncultured Ohtaekwangia sp.
GCATTGATACCCTGGTGTAGTGTAATAATTAACTATTGTATAACCATGTGTACCATCTGCAATGGTTGCATAATTCTCTTTGTAGAAGGTTCTGAAATTCTTGTTGATGTTTCTGAGCACAATCGTTTTGTACCATCTTTTAACATTGAGCGTAAATGGAAAAGAAAAAAGCCTATCAATGCTTCGCAGGTTGTGGGATGAGAAAGCAAAATATCCACCGGGCTTAACAATTCGATAAATCTCATCCATGGCCTTTGCCCGATCATCGGGAGCTATGCTGTCAAGTCCATTAAAACTAAACAACACTAAATCAAAAGAGTTGTCGGGGTATTGAAGTGATCTTACATCCTGCACATCGAATGTTAACTGTGGAAACTTCTCACGGCATACGTCCACCATTCGCGAAGAATAATCAACGCCTACGTATTTACTCACCAGCGGTGCAAAGAAATTACTTGTACGGCCCGCACCTACTCCAATATCGAGCATAGAATATTGACACAAATTCTTTCCGAGAAGATGAATAATCTTTTGCTCACCGGGCTGAAGATGGAACTCCTGGTGCTTGTAATATTCTACAGTTCCATCGGATTCATAAACCCTGATATTTTGATTTTGAGAGGATGTTTTTCTCAGGAGTGAGATAAAATTTTTTATTTTTCTAACAATCATTGCTTTCTTTTGAAAAAATTCACCATTAGTTCCTTCGTTAAGTTGTAGTCTGATCGGTTAAAAACCAAAATATCAATTAACGTAATATGGGTTCGCTTTGAAAAAACATAAATCAAGTACGCTGCACTTAACGAATACGAGATTGCAGTGGCCACTGAAGCCCCAATAATGCCATAAGGTCTTATCAACAAAATATCAAGAACAAGTGTAACCACAAACCCCAACAAAGCTGCCGCCAAAAACGCTTTCAGGTTATTCGCGCCCGCAAAATAATTTTTCAACAATGTGAAAACAGTAAAAGGTATTACTCCTATTAAAATTATTCGCAACGGTAAAGCAGATGCCCTAAACTCTTCCCCGTAGAGTATCACAAGAAGAGGTTCGCTAAAAAGCCATAAAAAACAAGAGAATAAAAAAGTAACCAAAACCGTAAACCGGCAGAGAAATGCTGTCCGACCTTCCAGATCAACCAGGTCTGATTTTGATTTGAATGCTGACAATACAAGTCCAAAAGCATTTGGCATTAAAAAAATCAATAGGGCGACATTAGAACTCAGTGAATAAATCCCTAATTCGTAGGAACCACTAATGTAATTGATAAACCAATAGTCCATTTTAGTATTCGCAAACAAAAGGAAATTAGACAGGTAATAAACCAATCCATATTTTACTAAGATTTTACCCTCTTGGACGGAGACAAAATCTGCACGGCCTGGCCTACCCACAAGTTTTATGTGATAATAAATTGTCATACCCAGTGTAAGTGCTGCCACACCCAACTGAATAAAATAAAAGCTATCTGACTTGAAGTTAGCTTGTCCGTTATATACCTGAATAAAAAGTATGATATAAAGCAGGGAGGTTACCGTAATACTTACAAAACTTATAAAATTGGTTTGCTGAAAATATTTGTGTCCATTAATAATGGACACAACCAAATACCAACCCAACAAGCACAAAAAATTCAGCACCAGCGTAATCTTAAAAAGATTTGAGGTGTATGGCGCTGGTAAAAAAAATGACTGAAAGCCTTGAGATTCACTTACGCTAACGGCAGCAAAAAATAGAATCGTTGCGAATACGATGTAGGCTAACGAGGTGTTAAATAACTTATTCCGTGCTATAGAATCCTTGGCAGCAAAGAAAATCAATGCATGCGGTAACCCAAAGCCTAATATTAACGCAAATAGCTCAATGGAAGAAGAGTAAATTGCAAAAATCCCTTTCCCCTCGGCACCCAGTATTCGGGTAGACATGATAGAATTTAAAAAACCGATAATGACCGAGTAAACATTAAGGCCTAACGTTGCGAAAATTGATTTCTTAAAAGACATTTAGAAGATTAAATTGGCCTGCTATCGCAAAAGTTGTTAAAAATATCATAACCAAGATACCGTGAATATAAAACGTTCGGTTTTATTTGTTATTCCTTATCCTCTTACACTGGTTGCCTCGCAAAGGTTCAGGTTTGAACAATATATAGAGCTTCTTACCAAAAATGGTTTCTCATTAAGCATTCATCCCCTTGTTACTGCTCGCCAATATATGATCCTTAAAGGGAATTTCTCCCGTTTAAGAAAAATCCTGATTTTAATTGGAGCCCTTTTTAAGCGAGTCCAACTACTTATAAAAGCCAGATCGGCAGAATTTATTTTCATACACAGGGAAGCCTTTCTTGGCGGGCCTCCCATAATCGAATGGTTTATCACGAAAGTTTTGAAAAAAAAAATCATTTATGATTTCGATGACGCCATTTGGATGACCGATAACTTCAATGAATCACGTATCGAAAAAATACTCCGCTGGAGAACAAAAGTCTCTAAAATTTGCGCCTGGAGTTATAAAGTGAGTTGTGGTAATGATTATTTGTGCAATTATGCCAAGCGTTTCAATAATCAAGTAATTCTCAACCCCACCACTATTGATACTGAATTTTTGCACAAACCGGCTCACGGCTTACCTCAGAAGAATTCCAAAAAAATTTGCGTGGGCTGGACAGGGTCGCACTCAACATTGAAATACCTAACCCTGGTAGAGGAGGCAATGCTTAGATTAGAAGTTGCCAACCCCAACCTGGAATGGCTGGTGATTGCCGATAAAAGACCTTCTTTAAGCGTAAAAAATTTACGATTCATACCGTGGTCCCTTAAAACTGAGATAAGTGGGCTAATGGAAATAGATATTGGAATTATGCCGCTGCCCGATGATGAGTGGGCAAAGGGAAAATGCGGATTTAAAGCTCTTCAATATATGGCATTGGGTATTCCTGCAGTTGCTTCTCCGGTAGGTGTAAATACAACCATAATCGATCATGGAAAAAACGGATTCTTATGCACCTCCACCGAAGCATGGGAGAAAACCATCCAAACACTTATTGAAGACAAAGACCTGCGAAAGCGAATTGGAGAAAATAGTATAAAAAAAATAGAAACGCATTATTCTGTAGCTTCCAATTCAGGCAACTTCTTATCGTTATTCGAATAGCCTAAAATCAATACCAATGCGACAAGAAAAAACGGAAGTAATGGAATTTTGTACCGTACCAATGTGCCAAAGTTATAAGTAGATACACCTACAGCAAAGGCAAAGGAAACAGAAAAAATCAGGCAGAAAATAACATTGAAATTAGTGAGGGCCCGAAAAATCAACCCACGCTTCTTCAATAGGGTATAGAATGTCAGCAACAACAAACCAAGACTTTCGATGGCGGAAAGCAACATCAATGGATTTTTTACTTCCCATAAGTAAGGTCGAAAAAGAGAGACATTAACTGCTTGAGGCGCTAAACGAATCAAAGACATGAATGTACCATCAAGCTCGCCAAGGTCATAGCCTGAGCCCGCATGCCTTCCTGACCAATATCGGATATCATACGCAGTAGTGCGTGCAGTTTTCGCTATTCGCTCAATAGCGTATCGCGCATCGTCTTCTCCTATTTTTTTTGCAACAAAAAAGGCCGATAGAATTACTAAAAAAGTAATCAATGGAACCAAGGCAAATTTTAATATAATAGACCTGATATGGCGAAAATTGTAAGCCACAATCCAAACAATAATGGCCGGTAAAAAAGCTTGCAGGATAAATTTTTTGATATTGAAAATTACCAGGAGTGAAACCAGGAGAAGAAGTATGTAAATAATATTCAATTTTCTTTTTGTGAAAATCTGAAAGAAACAATAAGTAGCCACACCCAAACAGGAGATTGTCAATGTATCTTTTAAAATCCCCGACCCCCAAAAGAAAACAGAAGGTAAAAAGAAAGATGCAATCGCTAAACCAGTATGCAGGTTGGGATATTGTTTATAGAAGGTTAAAAAAAACAACCAGGTACCTATAAAAGAGAGCAATGCAAACAATACAGCAGTACCTGTATACGATGAGAACGTTAGTAAATCCAACAGGGCAGTGAACCGAATAAGAAAATATGATTGATCATCATGAAAAAAGTAAATCCTGGATGCATATTGAGAAATGCCAATTTGATCGCTATTCCCCATCAATAGCTTTAGGCCGCGCAAAGGCGAATCCATAAATGCTTCCCATACATGGCGGCTACCATGGGTGTGATAGTTGAATGTGTCACCTCCATCATAGTAGAATTGGTAAATGAAACCCAAGGCCAGCGCTCCTATAATCTTAACAGTTAACGCTGGAAAAAAATACCTTCTTGTAATTGAATCCGTACAAAGTGGCCTGACATAATACGCCACTATATAAACAAGGATAATCAATATAGGGGTAACAATTAGATCACGTAGTTCCACAAGGCTATCTAAATTCGTTCAATATAAAGATTTAATCAATCCCCCTTCTCCAAATTCTTCAAACGCTTCTTAGCGTCCTTATACGCTTCATCTTTGCGCCCCGCTTTTTTCTTCACCTCCTGAAAGTATCGTTTGGCTTCTGCTTTATTTCCCTGCTTTTCATTAATCTCGCCTAAAGCGATCAATGAAAATAAATAATACCCTGATTCGGTGGCGCCAATTTCTTCGGCATACTTTACTGCCAGCGTATAATATTTTTTTGCATCCTCCAACTTTCTCTGATTCTCATATAGCTGCCCAAGAAAAAAAGCAGCATAGCGGCCACTGGTGGCTTCATACCCAACCTGTGCACTATCAATGCGGGCAATTATTTTTTTGCATTGAATTTCCAATTCAGGAAAATAGCCACGGGAATATAACACCCGTGCATAGTAACGATGAAAGTATGGATTGTCGGGATAGGTTTGATGAAGGTATTCTGCAATTTGAAAAGCCCGCACCTGGTCGTTCTCATAACTATTTAAAATTCGCATGAGCCACACCATTGCCTCGGTGCGGGTATAGAATGCGTTGTACGAAACTTCCTTCAACTGTTGTAAGCCAAGTTGTTTATCCCCTTTTCTAAAAAACCACATGATGGGTTTTAAAGAAGCATAATTTTCAGGCACCCAAACCGAAAAATAATTGTAGAGTCCATCACCAAAGAGCAACTCAGGACTGAGATAATCTTTCTCCCTGCAAACTTCCATGTAGTTCAGGGCTGACTTTCCTTCCACTGCGGCTTTGCGCCAATTCTTGCGTTCTTCATCCGAATACAACCTGCCTTTAAACCCATGAGCGGCCGCTAAGAAAAAGGCCGCTTCAATTTTATATTCAGGCGCTTTCTTGTAAAGATTTTCTGCTACCATAATGGAGCTATCCATGTATGCAATAAAGAGATCATCGTATTTTGTGTTTTTGGTGTTGGGCATAATCTTCCACCACTCGCTCAACCCCAACAAAAAATAAGGGAGCGGATGCCACCTATACTTTTGTTTAAACCAACGAAACTGCTGCTCGGCTTTGGCAAACTTAAAATTGTAGAGATCGTTTAACGCATCACTGATCTCCATTTGCATGGCAACATTGTTGATCAGCACGATTGAAGTGTCCTTCCTGGCTTGTGCGAATGATCGCTCACAAAGCAGGCTGGTTGCTAAAATCAGAATAACAGGAATGAATTTCAGGGCAAAGAACCGCACACAATTACTTTTTCAACTAAACAAAAACTTACCTTCGCGCTAACAAAAAAACGAATATGGCAAACGAAATGGAAAGCTCCCTGTTTTCAACAAATAAAATACCGACTTTCCTTATACTTTGCATGCTTACCCTCCTTCTGCTATACATAAAGATCTCGTTTATAGAACAGGAAACTGCTGCTTTCGAGTTCCTTCAAGACCGGCCCGAAGGTACTGTATTGAAAATTATCAGCGCCCTTCAATTCTTTTCCATCCCATTAATTTACCTGTGGAAATTTACCGTTATCGGGTTTGTGATCTGGGTAGGCTCCTTCATGTTTGGCTTTCGCATCACCTTTAGCCAATGCTGGAGTGTGGTGATGGCCGCGGAATTCGTTTTCCTGGTTCCTGAGTTTTTAAAAATCGGCTGGTTCATGTTCATAGAAACGGACCCTACGCTTCCGCAGATCAAAGCATTCTACCCCTTTTCACTCATGAACCTGGTGGACTACACAACCATCCAAAAGCAATATGCCTATCCGCTTAAAGCGATCAGCATTTTTGAAATTTTTTATGTGCTCGTTTTAGTAAATGGCGTACACTATTACGCTAAGCGAGATAAACGGGCGGCCTGGTGGATTGTTTCTGCATCATACGTACTTATTTTTTTATTGTGGCTTCTCTTCTACATCATTGTTTATAAGTAGAAGTTTCACGCAAAGGCATGGCGCTAAGCTCTTGGAAGTTTTTTGAGATGCCTTCATTTACGTAAAGGGGGTGGTAAACTCGCCTACTGCAGTCTTGCATACTGCCGCTTAATTCCCATGAATTGAACAATTTTCTCTATTTTCGCCCTCTAATTTCAATGAAATCGGCATGAATTTTCAAAAAGCGAATAATATTACGGGTTGGCTGGCATTTTTGGTGGCTCTCATTACCTACTGGCTCACCATGGAAGAAACCGCCAGTTACTGGGATTGCGGGGAATTCATAGCGGTTTCGTATAAGCTTCAGGTACCACATCCACCGGGAGCCCCGCTGTTTTTGCTGATGGGTCGTATTTTTTCATTCCTCGCCCTGGGTGATGTTACGCGCGTTGCTTACTGGATCAACTTCATGAGCGTGCTGGCAAGCGCATTCACCATCTTATTTCTTTTTTGGTCTATCACATTGTTCGGCCGCAAAATGATGGGCATTGCCAAAGACGCTGATCTTACAGAAACCAATATTTGGGTGTTGATGGGTGCCGGATTAGTGGGTTCATTGGCTTATACATTTTCCGATTCATTTTGGTTTTCGGCTGTGGAGGCGGAAGTATATGCCATGTCATCTTTCTTCACCGCTTTTGTAGTGTGGGGAATTTTGAAATGGGATGTTATTGAAGATGAAAGCAAAGCCAATCGTTGGCTTTTGCTGATGGCTTATATGGTAGGGCTTTCTATTGGGGTCCACTTGCTCAACCTTGTGGCACTTCCTGCTTTAGGCTTGATTTATTATTTCAAGAAATTCAAGCCAACAACCTGGGGTGTTATTGCAACCCTTGGTATCAGTGGCGGACTCGTGCTGTTTATCAACGATTTTATAGTACCCGGCTTACCCACAATTGCCGGTCATTTCGAAGTGTTTTTTGTTAACACGTTGGGACTGTTCTTTGGATCAGGCGCTTTGATATTTTTCCTGATGCTGATTGCCGCTTTGATTTATGGAATCTACTACACGCAAAAAAATAACAAGCCGGTTTTAAACACCTTCATACTGGCTACCACATTTATCCTGATCGGATATGCGTCTTATACAACCGTAATCATTCGCTCGAACTATGATACACTCATCAATGAAAATGCCCCCAAAGATGTGATGAGTTTTATTCGTTACCTGAAGCGTGAACAATATGGCAGCCGTCCATTATTACACGGGCCCTATTTTACTGCCCGCCCTATTGATGTGAAATACGGTGCGCCTGTTTACACAAAAGGAAAAGATAAATATGAGATTGCTGATCGTAAATTCTCTTACGTGTATGAACCCGACCAGGAAACCATTTTACCCCGTGCCTGGAATAACGATCACGCTGCCGCCTATCGAAGCATAATAGGTTTGCAGGAAGGGGAGAAACCAACGTTTGGCCAGAATCTCTATTTCATGTTCAGGCACCAGATTGGTTTTATGTATGGACGTTATTTTTTATGGAATTTTGCCGGCCGCGAAAGTGACGAGCAAGGCGCTGATTGGCTAAGTCCATTCGATGCATTTCGTAAAGTGCCTCAGGCGCTGGCAATTAACGCTGGCCGAAATAATTTTTTCATGATTCCATTTTTGCTTGGCTTTTTGGGTATGTTTTTCCAATTAGTTAAAGACACAAAGAATTTCTCAGTGGTTTTCTTGTTGTTCGTTATGTTGGGTGTTGCGATTGTTCTCTATTTGAACTCACCGCCTACCGAACCCCGCGAGCGTGACTACATTTATGCAGGCTCCTATTATGCGTTTGCCTTTTGGATTGGTTTGGCCGTGATTGGAATCTTTGAAGGCATTAACTCCATTCTTAAAAACGGAAAAGCATCTGCTATTGCAGCAACATTAATTGGCCTTTCGGCACCGGCCTTAATGGCAGCGCAGGGCTGGGACGATCACAATCGCCATAACCGGTTCTACTCGGTGGACTCTGCTTCCAACTATCTAAACTCGTGCGGCCCGCAAGCAGTTATCTATACAGGTGGCGATAACGACACCTTCCCGCTTTGGTATGCACAGGAAGTGGAAGGCATTCGCACGGATATGCGTGCCGTAGTGTTGAGTTATTACAACACCGATTGGTACATCGATCAAACAACGCGTAAGGCTTACGAGTCTCAACCCATTCCTTATACCCTCTCGCATAAGGATTATCGCCAGGGCGGGCCAAATGATTACCTGCCGTTTGCCGACTTCAAACTAAAAAGCATTGACGCGAAAGAATACATCAACTTGCTTGCAAAAGGATATGCCCAGCTTCGCGATGGCGATCGCAACGTTGTGCCAAGCCGAATCTTTACACTCGATATCGATAAAGCAGATTTGCGTGCACGAGGTATCATTCCGAAGAGTTTGGATAGTTTGATGGTGGATCAAATGCAAATCCGTCTCACAAAAGGAGCGCTTGAGAAAAAAGACCTGGCGATTTTAGATTTTCTGGTAACCAACAATTGGGAACGCCCGATCTATTTTAACAATACCTCATTATCGCAAATTAATATTGACCTGAGTCCGTATGCGGTGCAGGAAGGTAATGCGTATCGCATCCTTCCGGTTCGCAATCCGCGCAAAGACCGCGACTACCTGGTGGATACTGAAAAGGCGTATGACAATATGATCAATAAATTCAGGTACCGCGGCTTGGATGACGAAAGCGTTTATTTCACAGAAGACTATCGCGGCTTTGTTTTAAATCAACGCAGTTCCCTCAACTCATTGGCAGAGGCATTGATTGATGAAGGTCAGATGGAAAAAGCGAACAAGGTGATTGAGTTTTCATTAACCAAAATGCCCGATCGTGTAGTCCCTTATGATCATACTTTATCCACTACAGTAGATCTGTTATTTCAACTGGGCCAAACCGAGAAGGCATTGGAAATTGCCAGACTGCTTGGCGACCGGGCTGATGAAATGGCAACGTATTTAATTGAGCAGAGTTATGGTCTCTCGCAGGAACTAAGAAGAAATATTTTCATACTCAGCTTCCTGCAGCGCACACTTTACGAAAATGGTGAAATGGAATTAGGCAAAAAATACGAAGATGCCTACAACCGGTTAGTAGCCAGTTTACAAATGAATGACGCTATTAATAGAAGTCAGTATTGATTTTAAGGGGTGAAAGTAAGCAGTAGACAGAGTGCAGTAGGCACTATAGTACTAAACAGTCATTTACTGCTTACTGCCGACTGCCTACTTTAAATTAATTACTCTCCCCCTGCGGGTCGTTTACATCATCCGTCTCAACATAGTTGATGATGATAAACGTAAACAGCAGTCCGGAAAACAGACCCTCAAGCGCTACCATAAAAGCGGTAATGTATGGATTGAGATAGCGACCCATCGGTTCATTCTCAATTACACCTTGCATGAGATTTCCATCTATGGATAAGTAGCCGAAAAGAAACACCGCAAATATTACTGATGAGATGGCACCTGTAGCCACCCCTGTAACAAGCGCCCTGAAGTAATTCAGGTGTTGGTCGTGTGTTTCCCTGAATTTCTTTAATGCAAAATAAATGCCTCCCACTTGTATAAACACATTCAGGAAGCGGAGTT
This sequence comes from uncultured Ohtaekwangia sp., assembly GCA_964574945.1. GTDB lineage: Bacteria > Bacteroidota > Bacteroidia > Cytophagales > Cyclobacteriaceae > ELB16-189. The sequence continues at coordinate 9,944 of CAZNRJ010000006.1, forward strand.
CATAGTGATGCACCAGCCCTACTAATTTCATGATCAGGAAAAATGCAATCAGGCCACCGGCTATCTTTAAGCCGTAATTTTCAGGGATGCGATTTGGGTTCGTGAACAAACTCATGGATTTTTTGGGTTTAGACCAGGGTAATTTTTGAATTTTTTCACACAATTACAACCTTTTAATTCGGTTAATATTTTGGTACCTTAGTTTCCCGCAAGAAAAATCAATCATCTATTCGATCAATCAAACAAAAACATAGCCATGGTAAAGAAAATTCTATTAGCAATTGCCGGACTGATTGTCCTGCTGTTACTTGTCGGTTTTGTACTTCCTGCTAAGTTGGAAGTATCAAAAAGCGTAACGATCAACGCACCAGCAGATGCTGTCTTCGAAGAGATCAACGACCTGGAACGGTGGCCTTCGTGGCAATATTGGAACACCCTTGACCCAGAAACGATAATTACCTATGGTGACAAGAAAGTGGGAACGGGGGCTATGTATAGTTGGGATGGTCCTGTATTGGACAAAGGCTCATTGTCAATCACGGAAAGCGTTCCTGATAAATCTATCTCCATCGAAATGAATTTCGGGGGGAATCCTGCATCTGGTTTTTATTCTTTGGAGCCTGCAGGAGAAAACACAACATTGAATTTGAATTTCACAGCTGATCAGGGTATGAATCCGGTGGGAAGGTGGATTAATATTTTCATGAAAGGAGAGATTGAAAAGTCATTTGATTATGCGGGCGAGAAAATTAAAGGCATCGCGGAAGCAAAGCCAAAATTTACGTATGAGATCACCGAAGAAAATGTGCCTGCCATAAGCTATGTGGGGCTGATGCATACCATGAGTCCGCAAGATCCTGCGGCTATCAGTGCACAAATGGCAAAGATGTATGGCGAACTGGAGACTATGTTAAAGAAAGCAAAAGTTACGGTTACGGGTTATCCGTTCGCTCTCTATCCTGCATTCACCGAAGAATCGATGGACATGGTTTGTGCACTGCCGGTAGCGGCCGATGCCAAATTACCCGCTAAGTACAAAGTTGAAACCACCGGTGGCGGCAGCGCAATAAAAGGAATTTATAAAGGCGACTATAACAACCTGATGGCGCTTCACCTGGAACTTGATAAGTATCTTCAATATAAAGGACTTACTATGAATGGCGCGCCCATAGAAGTTTATGTGACCGACCCAATGCTGGAAAAAGACACCAGCAAATGGATAACGGAAATATATTATCCTGTAAAGAAAAATTAAGCTGACTACTCTAAGGCGTCTGACACCTCACAGGAGTCTTGACGCCTCCACTAAATTATACATGACATTACCTGAATTTAAATCCTCACTTGACAAACAGCAGCCTCCACCGGTTGCTGTTCTGTTACAGGCCCTTTGGCATGATGCGCGTGGCGATTGGGAGAAAGCACATAACATTGCCCAGGATGTAACTTCGAAAGAAGGCTCTTGGATACATGCTTACCTGCACCGGGTAGAAGGAGATAACAGCAATGCACAATACTGGTATTATCGCGCCAATCGCAAGATGCCAGATAAAACGCTGAAAGAAGAGTGGGAAGACATTGTGAAGGAACTACTAAATGTCTAAAGGTTGACTAAAGGTTGACAACCTTTTACGCTTCCGACAAGAAAGGTTGTCAACCTTTAGCTACCATCTGCCTGCTTCTTCAAACATCAATAACTAAACCCCAACTTATCCAACCCTTGTTGCACTTCGGGGCAGCTCATAAACAATTTCCATAGCAAGCCCGTGCGCTCATTCTCCATCATCACTACAATCGGCCCCTGGTCTATAGCGAGGTACCACGGCTTATACCAATCCTGGTCTACGCTAAAGCCATCATAGAATCCATACGGCCCAAAGATTTTATCACCCAAATCAAAATAAAAATGTTTCATCGCCTCCATGCTTTGGTTAGGCGTGTAAGGGAAAGATGATAATGCGGCTGTAGGTGTTATTACGCCCACATCTTCACCTGGACTATGCGCAGCATAAAACTTAACCGAATACCCGGCAGTAAGTCCCCAACTGTTTTTTCCATAGTCCTTATATCCCTTTGGATTTTGAACACAGTACTCGTAATTAATTAACGTATGATTCACATTGTGTTGCCAGTAATCTGCATAGCGGTCATTGAGCTTTCGCGGATCAAGACCCAGAAAAGAATAATGTGACCAAAACAAAGGACCACCAAATTGTTGTGCGCCATTGTGTTTTAAATCCAGATGATACCCGTATTGTTCATGGGTTGAATCATTTTTCATTTTTCCGCCTCGCGCCCAACCTTCATGATAGGTAACGGCCGGAACGCTATGCGTGGGCGATGAGGCTGCCAGCACATACGTAATCAAACATTCGTTGTAACCCTCTAATGGAAAATTCATGATCCATTGTTTATCGGGCGACCAGTGCCAATACAAAACATTTTTTCCACCGTTGCGATACCAATCCCACTCTACACCTCGCCACAAGGCGTCAATTCTCGCAGCAAGCGCTTTCTCTTCTTCGCTTCCATCTTTAAAATATTGACGAACACAAAGCAGGCCTTGCACTAAAAATGCTGTCTCCACTAAATCACCGCCATTATCATTCGCACCAAAAGGTTTTACTTTTCCGGTCTCGCCATTCATCCAATGTGGCCATGCCCCTTTAAAGCGATCAGCATGCTCTAAAAAATTTACAATTTTAGTTAAATGAGCAAGACCTTCTTCACGGGTAACAAATTTTCGTTCGATGCCAACCAGTATGGCCATTAACCCAAAACCGGTTCCTCCTGAAGTAACTATGTTCTTATCATTGTCAGGATAATCATCATCCACATGAAAGCGCTCACGTGCTGCACCCGATACCGGCTCGGCACCATCCCAGAAATATTGAAAGGTTCGCGCCTGCACAAGTGTAAATAAAGAATCATCACTGATGCGATTTACTTCCGCCTGCTCTATTGGCTTTTGAGGAGCGCACGCTACCAAAAAGATAAATCCTATTGCAGGTAATGCCAGTTTAATTTTCTGAATCTTCATGAGCTCTCGATTTTACGTTTTTCTCTTTCCAAAGTAACAATTCATTTTTCCTTTTCTCCAATTCCATGGACTGTGACTTCACAGTCCATCGCTATATTTGCTTTCTTTCTGTGAGGACACAGAACGAGGGTTGTGAGGGCACAGAACAGCTTAGGTTAATTTTCTGAATCTTCATGAGTTCTCGGTTTTATGTTTTTCTCTTTCCAAAGTAATAATTCATTTTTCCTTTTCTCCAATTCTTCCGCAGATGGTTTATAATTGATCAATGATTTTAAATCGGGTTGCCCCGCGTCCACCCAGGCTGTGTACCAGATATCGCCTGTTTTTTTCACGCTGCTGCGAAACTGGCGCTCGACCATGCCCGCCAGCATACGATTATACTTTTGGGCATACTCAACAGAAAATACCCGCACAGTTTGTTTGCCCTTTGTTTCAAAACTAAATTTTCGCTCCCCTTCTATTTCCGCTAATTCCTTTTCAATCATGAGCACAGAATCTACCGCACGGTTAGACTGAATGACAATCTCCCACGCTGCTACTTGTACATTAGGCATGTAAGTAGCCGCCCCAACAAAAAGATCGTATTCTTCAAAATAAAGTTCGGGCAACCGCGATTCCCAAAATCCGTGAATTCCAACCTGCCCTGTTAGCTGGCCGTCATAGTTTTTTGTGGTGTGAAGAGGCACATGGGCATCGGCTACATAATGGCCCAAGTCCGCAGATACTTTTAAAATCCGATTCGGATCTTTTATTAAGAAAGCTTCCTTCAACTGAAGATAGACCCTGAAAATATGCCACGGCACAATGCCTTTTGCCTGCAATGAGTCTTCACCAAATTGTTTCACGGCTTCACTCCAATAGCGCGGAAGTTTAAAAACCGCACTATCTCCATAATCATCCAAATCAATATAATGCCGGGCAGCTTCCTCCGGCAGGGTGTACCTTCTTTTATCAGGATTTACCGCTGCCTCCGTTAAGTACTCAATGTTCTTTTTATAAAATCCCGCCATAGCGGTTGGAAGGGTAAAAACAGCTAACTGATTTATTTTCCTATGCGCAAAAAAGCCCCAGCCACCAAACAGCATGACCACTCCTGCCAAACCAATTTTTAATAATCGGGGTGCTATCATATCTTTCCAATAAAGTTACACATCATGAAGAAGATTTTCATTATACTGTTTTTTGTCAGTTCACTTGCAAAGGCCACTGATCCATATCCAAAAAACGAAGCCATTGATGTTATCAAATATATTTTTCAGTTAGAGGTTAATGACTCTACGGATGTGATTGCCGGAACTGCATCAGTTTTCATTCACTTTAAAAAAGCTGTTGCTGATTTTGAATTAGACCTGACCAATAAAGACGCAGCCGGAAAAGGAATGGCGATTGACGATGTGCTATTAAATGACAAACACATATCATTCACCCATAAAAACAACCGAATAAAAATTACACTACCCGTTTTGGCTAAGGTCGATGAGGAATTAGTTTTCAAAATAATTTACAAAGGCATTCCTCAGGATGGGTTGATCATCGGGAAGAATAAATTTGGCGATCGTGGGTTCTTTGGAGATAACTGGCCCGACCGCGGCCATCACTGGCTTCCGGTGGTCGATCATCCCAGCGACAAAGCCGCTGTTGATTTTATCATCATCGCACCCATGCATTATTCTGTAATCGCTAACGGAATTAAAATTGAAGAGAGCCCGATTGATTCGAAACGAACGCTTACACACTGGCACGAGGAAGTCCCTATTCCCGTTAAGGTAATGGTAGCAGGCATTGCGCGTTTTGCGGTGCAACATGCAGGTAAAGTGAACGATATTTCGGTGGAAAGTTGGGTGTACCCGCAAAACCGGCTGGAAGGATTTTACGATTACGCCATCGCGGTAAATGTGCTCGATTATTTTCATAATCACATTGGTGAATACTCGTATAAAAAATTGGCCAACGTTCAATCCAAAACTCGCTGGGGCGGATTGGAAAATGCCAGTGCAATTTTCTATTCCGAAAACTCCGTGACCGGAAAAGCAGAACGCGAAAGTTTGATCGCGCATGAAGAAGCCCATCAATGGTTTGGTAACTCGGCCACCGAAAACGACTGGCATCATGTGTGGCTCAGTGAAGGCTTTGCCACCTACTTCGCAAATTTGTATCTGGAAAATACGTACGGACACGATCGGTTGGTGGAAGAACAAAAGAAAGATCGTGCAGAAGTAATCCAGTACAACAATAAGAAGTCCACTCCGGTAATTGACACTACAATAACAGACATCAATAAAGTACTCAATACAAATACATATCAAAAAGGAGGTTGGGTGCTGCACATGCTGCGGCATAAGGTTGGCGATCTTGCCTTCTGGAAAGGAATTCGGCAATATTATGCCACCTACAGAAACAGCAATGCCATGACATCCGATTTTAAGCGGATTATGGAGGAAGCTTCGGGTGAAGATTTGAACTTGTTTTTCAAGCAATGGTTATATCGGCCCGGGCTGCCAAAAATCTCCGGCAATTGGCGGTATGAGGCAAAATCCAAATCGGTAAGCTTAGAAATCCAACAGACCCAGGCCGGGCTTTTTCAATTTCCATTGGAGATAAATCTGGTCGGTCGTGATGGCATAAAAGAGACCAAAACCATTCAGGTTGCTTCAAAATCTCAAAAAATTACGATCCCTGTGGATTTTGAGGTTCAATCAGTGGTTTTAGACCCAAATACGTGGCTGTTATTTGAAGGATCATTAGCCCAAAAATGAGGAACATATCTTTGCAAATCTGATAATTGCCATTATTTTTGCAGTCCGTTTGAAAAAACCATTATGGCAAATCATAAATCAGCAGAGAAAAGAATCAGGGCGAACGAGACAAAACGTCTTAGAAACCGCTACCAGGCAAAAACAACCCGCACTCAAGTCAAGAAATTGAATGCAGCGACAAATAAAGATGAAGCTCAGGCCCTTCTGAAGGAAGTGTCGTCTATGATCGATAAGTTGGCCAAAAAGAATGTGATCCATTGGAAAAAGGCTGCTAACCAGAAATCAAAGCTTACTAAGCGCGTAAACGCCTTAGCATAAGTCTTTCATACAATTTTTATTTTTCCCACACTGGCTTCG
>CAZNRJ010000006.1:16106-27549 GCA_964574945.1 uncultured Ohtaekwangia sp.
GGTTAGTGTGGGTTTTTTTATGCTTAGAGCTTTTTAAGCTACCTTCGATGAGTGAAAATTGACGACAGCAAACCGCTAAACATAAAAGACTGGAGCCCCGAAGACCGGCCCCGCGAAAAACTTTTGCAAAAAGGAACTTCGGCACTAACCGAAGCCGAACTTATTGCCATTTTAATTGGATCGGGAACAACAAAAGTGAGCGCGGTTGAGTTGGCTAAGCGGGTGCTTATGCAAGGAGGCAATAGCCTTAATGAACTGGCCCGTCTTTCTGTTAAAGATTTGATGAAGATAAAAGGAATTGGCGAGGCAAAAGCCATTACCATTGTAGCTGCTTTGGAGATAGGCCGCAGGCGAAAAGAACAAGACCCAGAGGCTAAACCTAAAATAAATAGCTCTAAAGATGCGTTTGATCTTTTGAAAGGGGATTTTATGGATTTACCACACGAAGAGTTTTGGGTGCTGTTATTAAATCGCGCTAACCGTGTGGTGAAGAAAAAGAAAATCAGTGAGGGCGGTGTTTCCGGCACGGTGGCCGATCCTAAAATAATTTATAAACTTGCGCTTGAAGATTTAGCCAGTGGAGTAATTGTGGCGCATAATCATCCATCAGGAAATTTGGCAGCAAGTCAAACAGATCTTGATTTAACACGAAAATTAAAAGAGGCAGGAAAATTCCTGGAAGTTCAACTATTAGACCATTTGATCATCACTAACCAGAAATATTTTAGCTTTGCCGATGAAGGGCTGATATAATGACTAAGATAAAAACAGTTTTATTAATTCTATTAACAAGCTCAATCATCCTTACGCTGGCCTTTGTGTATTCACCCAAAGAAGACCAGGTGACTGTAAATGAGAAGCCCGGAGACAGTTTAAAAGTTGAGTCATTTGTCTCTCAAAAAGAAAATCTTCCTGAGCCCAAGCTCGTTGCCTTTGATGATCCTAATCCATACGTGCAAAGAGTGCTATCCGATTATAATGATTTCATTGAGAACGCAATAAAAAAGGGAATTGCTCCTGGTGCAGCAGTAGCCATCATCCGCGATACATCCATTGTATTCTTAAAAGGGTTTGGGTTAAAACAGGTCGGCTTACCGGATACAATCGATGTAAATACAGTTTTTCGTTTGGGTTCTGTTTCAAAATCTATTTCGTCTGTGTTGGCAGGCGCATTAGTAAGCAAACATCTTATCAGTTGGGATGATCCCATAGTAAAATACATTCCGCAGTTTGAATTAAAGTCGAAAGAACAAGCGGAAAAATTAACGATCCGTCACGTTCTCTCCCATACAACAGGACTCCCCTATCATGCCTATACAAACATGATTGAAGAACATCTTCCCTTCGATACGTTGATGGCATACCTGAAACAGGTTGATTTATTCGGTAAACCCGGTCAGTATTATAGTTATCAAAATGTTGGGTATAGTTTAATTGGTAGTGTGGTTGAAGCAGCTACTCACCAATCATTTGAAGCAGCCCTCACCGAAAATGTTTTCAAACCTTTGAAGATGCGCAATGGGTCTGCCTCCTACGAAGCCATCATCAATCATGATAATGTTGCCAAACCTCACTACTACTCACGCAAACATTGGGCATCGGTTCCCATCTCCGACACCTATTACAACACAGCTCCTGCCGGAGGTGTAAATGCCAGCATAACAGACATGGCGCTTTGGCTTAAAGCGTTATTGAATGGCTCACCTATCCTTATGAGTGATTCAACGCTACAGCAAATTTTTGAACCACAGATAAAAGCAATTTCAAAAAATCAAAACTTTAGAAAATGGCAAAGACCAAGGGCTTCTTATTATGCATTAGGCTGGCGCATCCTTACGTTTAAAAATGACACCATCGAATATCATGGCGGTTATGTAAATGGGTACCGGAGCGAAGTAGCCATAGACAGGAAAGACAAACTCGCCATTTGTGTTCTTACCAACTCACCGGGCAGTCTTTCCGATCAGGCCATTCCCGAATTTTTAAAACGATACACGCACTATGCCGATTCGATTGCGGTTTGGGAAGAAAGAAATAAATTAATATTTGTTAATAGCAATCCATTGGCCCCTGCCTCGCACAACTAAATGAAAAGTTCACGCATTGTACCCATCCTTATTATTGTTGCCATCGCTGCGTTTGTAATTTACTCCATGCAAGGAAGTTCACCCGAAAACTATGAAGCTGCCATTCTAAAAGACCGGGAAGAGAAAACTGAGTTTATGAAATCCGCTAATGGATCTCCGTTCTTAAAAGACAGTGTACCCTTTGAAAAATTAAACTATTTCCCGATTGATGAAACGTATCGGGTGAAGGCTTCTCTCAAATCCGTTGATAATAAAAAAGTAGTGCTTCTTGCAACCAGCGATGGTCTGGAGCAAAAATATTTAGAATACGCTTTCGCGGAATTTCAATTGAATGGAGTCACTCTCAATCTTTTGATTTTAGAAGTAATGGATAGCGGGCCACAGCGCGGAAAACTCTTTCTCGCTTTCGCGGATGAGACAAGCGGTGTGGAAACCTATGGAGCCGGTCGCTACTTAGACGTGAAAAAAGTACCTGCGGCAACCTCTGTTATCTTAGACTTCAACCTTGCTTACAACCCCTATTGCGCTTATAACGATAGCTATTCATGCCCTTTTCCGCCACGGGAAAACATTCTTAAAACAGCCATCAGGGCGGGTGAGAAGAATTATCATTAATCTTATATATGTTATTTCACCACTGAGGCACCGAGGCACAATATCTTTGTCTGCGGCATTATCTTAGTTTCTAAACCTCTTAGAAAAACGATAGCAAACCCGTATTTTTGAAGTTCTGTTTTTTCTCAACTTATGAAGATTTCGTACAACTGGCTCAAACAATATATAGACATTCCTGAATCGGCTGAAGAGATTGGTAACGTGCTTACGGCTACCGGTTTGGAAGTTGAAAGTGTTGAACCTTTTGAGACTGTAAAAGGCGGATTGAAGGGCCTGGTGATTGGCGAAGTGCTCACGTGCGCAAAACATCCCAATGCCGATAAATTATCCGTCACTACCGTTAATGTGGGCGATAAAATTCTACCCATTGTATGCGGTGCCGCCAATGTAGCTGCCGGGCAAAAAGTGGTTGTGGCCTTACCGGGCTCAACCCTGTTTCCGTTCAAAGGCGAGTCATTTACCATTAAGGCAACAAAAATCAGAGGCGAAGTATCAGAAGGGATGATTTGTGCCGAAGATGAAATTGGGTTGGGTGAAAGCCATGACGGAATTATTGTATTGAATACATCGGTTGCTAACGGAACTCCGGCTCCTGAGTTTTATAAAATCGAATCGGATGCTGTTATAGAAATTGGGTTAACCCCCAATCGTGCCGATGCTGCCTCGCATATTGGCGTTGCCCGTGATATTAAGGCAGCAAAAAAGCGAACCATTAAATTACCCGCTGTTGATTCATTTAATGTTGAAAATAAAAATCTCACCATCCCTGTTGAGGTTGAAAATACACAAGCCTGTCCGAGATACTCAGCCGTTACCTTATCGGGTATAACCGTAAGCGAATCACCAAACTGGTTAAAGAACCGGCTTAAGTCAATAGGTCTTGCCCCCATCAACAACATTGTTGATATCACAAACTTTGTACTCCATGAAACCGGCCAACCCCTTCATGCTTTCGATGCCGATGAAATTATTGGCAAAAAAGTAATTGTAAAAACATTGCCTGCCGGAACAAAATTTAAAACGCTTGATGACAAGGAACGCACCCTTGCTGCGCATGATTTAATGATCTGCAACACGCAAGAACCCATGTGCATTGCCGGGGTTTTCGGAGGCGTTAAATCAGGGATCTCTGTAAAGACAAAAAATATTTTTTTAGAGAGCGCTTGCTTCGCTCCGGATTACATTCGCAAAACAGGCATGCATCACCAACTCAAGACCGATGCTTCTTTTCGGTTTGAACGCGGTACTGACCCTAACATAACTGTGTATGCATTAAAGCGCGCTGCATTACTCATTAAAGAACTGGCAGGCGGAACCATCTCTTCCGAAATTATTGACGTGTATCCGACTCCAATCGGGAACAAACAGATTGTTGTAAAAGACAAAAATGTTAATCGACTGATCGGTAAGGTTATTTCAAGGGAAGAAATTTTTTCCATTTTGGAAAGTTTGGACATTGCCATCACTAACAAACAAGATGATGAGTTCACTGTTTCTGTACCTCCTTACCGCGTTGATGTAACCCAGGAAGCCGATGTGATAGAAGAAATTTTACGCATCTATGGGTTTAACAAAATTGAACTTACTGAAATTGCCGGGACGGATTTTTTAGCTGAGTTCCCCGAAAAGGATATCAATAAATTTAAAAAAACGTTGGGGGGTCTGCTGGTTGCAAACGGTTTTTATGAAATCCTAACCAACTCACTCACAAATGCTGCCTACCAACAAAAGAATAACCTCACTTTCAATGGAGCCCCTGTTGAAATGCTAAATAAATTAAGTGAAGAACAAGGTATTCTACGGCAAACAATGCTTTTTACCGGACTTGAAGTCTGCGCTTATAATATTAACCGCAAGCAACGAGACCTAAAACTTTATGAGTTTGGTAAGATCTATTGGAAAAACGAAACTCCTGATGAAGGAGGTAAAAAAAATATCTATAAAGAAGAAGAGAGACTGGCGCTATATGTAACAGGCAACTTTGAAACAGAGAATTGGCAGAACAAAGCCCGCAACGTCACCTATTTTGATCTTGCCCAACAGGTTGTGCAACTCCTTGAAAAATCTTCCATAGAAAATATCAAACAGGAAAAACTAAACGACCCTCTTTTCGATTATGGCATGCGCCTGGTGAAAGGAACTAAAGAAATTGGAAAGGTGGGCAAGGTTAAATCCGGCCTGGCAAAGGAATTTGGGATTAAGCAGGAAATATTTTATGCCGATCTTAACACCTTCTTGCTTTTCAAGTCGGCAAACCCTAAGTTCGTTGCACAAGAAGTACCCAGGTTTCCGGAAGTAAGGCGCGACCTTTCTTTGGTGCTTGATAAGCAAGTTACCTTTGACGAAATTCGTGAAATGGTGCTTTCAACTGAGAAGCGGTTGATAAAAGAAATTATTGCGTTTGATGTGTATGGAGGGGATAAAATCCCGGAAGGTAAAAAAGCGTATGCGTTAGGGTTTACCTTACAAGATGCCACTAAAACGCTTACCGATGACGAGATTGACAAAGTGATGACCCGGTTAATGGGAGCCTTTGAAGGGAAAATGGGAGCGGTAATTAGGAAGTAAAAAAATGAAGCTGGATACTTGTTTCTGGATATTAAAAAGCCGGAAATCAGAATCGGGCAACCAATCCAAATAATATTATATAGAATGGATCAAGAAGCTTTGAAATCAAACCTGAATGGATTAGAACGGAAAGTGTTGTTGCTGCTCAACGAGCATAAATCCTTAAAAGATCAGTTAAAAGGTCTGAAATTAGAAAACCACGAGCTCAAAACGGATATCAGCAAACGTGATGAGCAACTCCATCATTTTAAAAATCAGATTAAAATCACTAAGATTGTAGATCATATAAACCCGGAAGACAAAGGTGTTTCGGAATTAAAAAAGAAAGTTGACGAGTATATCCGCGAAATCGATAAGTGTATTGCTCATTTGAGCAGATAACCGGTAAAGGTTGATGGACGAATTATCAGTAAAAATAAAAATTGCAGACCGCGAATACCCGATGAAGGTAAAACGCAAGGAAGAGGAAAAAGTGCGGGCGGCCGGCAAGGTCATCAACGAGAAAATAAAATATTACCGGGAACAGTTTGGAATTGACGATAAACAAGACCTGCTGGCCATGGTGGCTTTCGATTGTTTGGTAGATAAAATGGCAGACGAGGAAAGTTTGCAGGTAATTGACCAAACCGTGATTGAAAAAGTAAACCACATCAATAAGTTGGTTTCCCAGGCGCTCTAAGCCTTTCTTTTAAATTCCTTTCGCATTGTTTTGGCTTTTGCCAACCCGGGTATTTAACCTATAAATACCTAAATCATGGACTTATTAAACCAGGGAGCAAGTAGTTTGATTGTGATTGCTCTCATAGCATTAATCCTTATTGTGTTAATTGGATTTTTGGTTGGGTCTCTCCTTTATAAGAGAAAGCTCAAAAAAAATAACCTGGCTGCTGAAGAAAAAGCGAAGCTAATTATTAAGGAAGCGGAACTTCAAGCAGAGAATATCAAGAAAGACAGAATCCTGGACGCCAAAGAAAAACTTCTGAAAATGAAACAGGAGTTTGAAGAAGAGGCCAACCGCAAGAAAAACCAGATCATCAGTAATGAACAAAAGATAAAGCAACGCGAGGCTCAACTTTCAAAAGAACTTGAAACGCTAAAACGAAAAGAAGGCGAAGTAGATGAGGAGAGGCAAAGTCTGGCACATCAACATGATCTTGTAAAAAAACGCAAAGAAGAATTAGACAAATTCAATGCGCAGAAAGTTGCCATCCTGGAAGGAATCTCAAAACTAACGGCTGACCAGGCACGCGATCAATTAGTAGAGTCTTTGAAAGAAGAAGCCGCTACAAAAGCGAGTTCATACATCAAAGACATTATGGAGCAGGCCAAACTCTCTGCCACCAAAGAAGCTAAGAAAATTGTTGTTGAAACCATTCAGCGCACGGCCACAGAACATGCCGTGGAGAACTGTGTTTCAATTTTCAATATCGAAAGTGATGATATTAAAGGTAAAGTAATTGGGCGCGAAGGACGGAACATTCGTGCGCTGGAGGCAGCAACGGGTGTGGAAATTATTGTAGATGATACCCCGGAAGCAATTATCATTTCAGGCTTTGATCCTGTGCGCAGGGAAATTGCACGTTTGTCGTTGCATCGCTTAGTTCAGGATGGCCGTATTCACCCTGCCCGTATTGAAGAAATTGTTGCCAAGACTTCTAAAAACATTGAAGACGAAATTGTAGAGATTGGTGAGCGAACTGTAATTGATTTAGGTATCCACGGATTGGCTCCTGAGTTAGTGAAAATGGTGGGGCGCATGCGTTATCGCTCATCCTACGGACAAAACCTTCTTCAGCATTCGCGCGAAGTAGCAAACTTATGCGCAATTATGGCTGCTGAACTTGGTTTGAACGTGAAGCAAGCAAAACGTGCCGGTCTGTTACATGACATCGGTAAAGTGTGGCCCGAAGAATTAGAGAAACCACATGCCATTGTAGGGATGGAGCTTGCGCAGAAATACAAAGAACATCCGGTAATCTGCAACGCCATTGGTGCTCACCACGATGAAATAGAAATGACAAGCATTATCTCGCCTATCGTTCAGGCCTGCGATGCCATTTCAGGCGCAAGACCCGGTGCCAGACGTGAAGTGATGGAGCAATACATCAAACGCTTGAAAGAATTGGAGCAGGTAGGATTGAGTTTTGAAGGTGTAGAAAAGTGTTACGCCATACAGGCAGGCCGGGAGTTGCGTGTGATGGTAGATGCCGAGAAAGCATCGGATGAACGCGCAGCCCAGTTAAGCTTCGACATCTCGCAAAAAATTGAAAAAGATATGCAATACCCCGGCCAGATTAAAGTGACCGTTATTCGGGAAATGCGCAGCGTGGCATACGCTAAGTAAACTGAAATCACTTTATACCATGTAGAAGCCCTAAGCGGGCTTTTACTTTTTATAGTGATTAAATGTATCTTCTCTTTCTAATTTTTCTTTCAGCGGTATACCTGTTCACAAATCATTAGTTATTTTTAGAGATTAAGAAGATTCGTAAAAGCAATAACTAACAGTCATAAGGTTAACATTGAAAACACCTCTCAAAAAATTAAGTCTCACATTAGCGGTTGTGCTTTTACACACAATACTTTTTGGACAGATACTAAAGTCCGATAGCCTGGTGTTAAGCTCTTCCCGTCAATCGTTGACAAAACTTTATGATCAAATAGTTGGCGAGAACACCCGTTTATACAACGGGATAGAGTTTATTGATCCTTTCCAAAAAAAAACCATTGAAGGCTTTCCTTACTTTTTAATGGATGATTGGCAAGATGGGTCAATTTTTTATGATGGCCGGCTTTATGAAAATGTTCCTTTGCTGTTTGATGTTTACCAAAACAGGGTAATCGTAGACCATCCAAGAAGTCATGCAAAAATTGAACTGATCACTGAAAAGATAACATACTTTACTATCTCAGATAAATACTTTGTGCGGCTTGAATCTCCAGCAGCAGGATTTTATCAGGAACTCTACGGAGGTGAAACAAAAGTCTACGCGCTTCATTATAAAACCATTCAGGAAAAAATTGGAGAAAAAACGATGATTACCGAATTTCTCACAAAACGTAAATTATACATCTTAAGAAACGGTACTTATCATTTTATTACATCAAAGAAATCGGCATTAAAGGTTTTGAAAGAACATAAAAGTGATCTGAATAAATTATTGGGTCAGGAGAAAATCTCATTCAAAAAGAATAAGGAGTATGCGTTGGCGAGGATGGGGCAATATTTTGATCAATTGAATGTAACGAAATGAGAGCAGTGAAATACCTCCTTCTCCTCCTTCTCGCGTTCACCATCTCCTTTACTATACTGGCGCAAGGAGAAAAAACAATAAGTGGCGAATACCGCAATCAACCGTTCAGTAGCTTCGCTATCGCCCTTGAGCAAAAAACAGATTACAAATTCTTTTTTAATCCTGCCCAGACTGACAGCCTTACCATTACAATTTCATTTTCCAATAAAACACTCACAGAAGTCCTCGATGAAGTATTTCGCAATTCTGATTACCGATATTCCATAGATGCAAACCACTATATATATATTACCCTTCGCGAGCCTATTCTCACCGAGCTCCCATCCAATTTCTTTTCCGGTGACAATCTATCTGATAGCGTAAATCAGAAAAAGGAAAATGCCCGCTTTGAAGAAGCTGAAAAAATAAAAGTTGAAAAACTTACCATTATTGGAACACGTGGTGCAAACAATAAAAGTACAGCTACCATTGCAGGTTACATACGGAGTGTGAAAACAGGTGAACCGGTAATTGGCGCCTCTGTAATGATTGAGAAACCTTTGATTGGTGTGGCCACAGATGGCAATGGTTACTATTCCATAACACTTCCCAAAGGAACCCAGCAACTGCGAATTCGCAGTATTGGAATGAAAAGCATTGATCGAAATGTGCTGCTCCATTCCGATGGAAAAATGAATATTGAAATGGATGAAGATGTGCTTCCTTTAAAAGAGGTTGTGGTTGAATCAGAAAAAGATGAACGCGTGCTTGGCTTACAAATGGGCCTTGAGAAAATAGACATTAAAACTATGAAGCAAATTCCTGTCGCATTGGGTGAAGTGGATATCTTAAAAGCGGTACTCACCTTGCCTGGCGTACAGTCTGTAGGTGAAGCAACCGTAGGTTTTAATGTGCGTGGCGGTGCTACTGATCAAAACCTGATTTTATTTAATGATGCTACCATTTATAATCCATCGCACTTATTTGGATTCTTCTCCGCCTTTAATGCTGACCTTATTAAAAATGTAGAGCTTTATAAAAGTGGAATTCCTGCAGAGTACGGTGGACGCATTTCTTCTGTACTTGATATCTCAACACGGGAAGGCAATAAGCGCAAGTGGTCAGGCTCGGGAGGCATTAGTCCAATCACCGGAAGGTTTGCCCTGGAAGGCCCCATTATTAAAGATAAAAGTTCTTTCCTGATTGGTGGCCGTTCTACTTACTCAGACTGGCTATTGAAAAAAATTCCTTCGTCAAATTTCCAAAACAGTCAAGCCTCTTTCTATGATTTGAACTTAGCCATTACGCACGAAATCAATAGCAAGAATAATCTCTATATCTCCGGATATATCAGTAACGATCGTTTTAAACTTCAAGGGGATACCACTTATAGCTATGGCAATCAGGCAGCCTCCTTAAAATGGCGGCATATCTTTAGCAATAAGTTATTAGGAACATTGACGACCACCTACAGTGGCTATGATTATACTATTTCCAGCTCTGGAAATCCTGCCAATGCCTTTGATCTTTCGTATACTATCGACCAGTTAAATGCAAAAGCAGATTTCAATTATTTTCTAAGCTCCCGGCATACAATTGGATTTGGTACAGGTGTAGTTCATTACAAACTTGCTCCAGGCTCCCTGCAGCCTGTTGGAAATGAATCGTTAGTGGTGCCCGATGTCTTACAAAATGAACAAGCATTGGAGAGTTCAGTTTATATAGGCGATAATTTTGAAGTTACGCCACAACTTTCAATCTATGGCGGGTTGAGATATTCCTTCTTTCAAAACAGGGGGCCGCGTGATTTATATATTTATCAGTCAGGAAGCCCTAAAGATGTAAGTACTATTATTGATACGGTTTCGTTTCCATCCGGTAAGAAAATTTCAAACTCAAGCGGTCCGGAAATCCGGCTCTCTGCGCGATACAGTGTTTCCAGGAATACATCGGTTAAGGTGAGTTACAACCGCCTGCGGCAATACATTCAAATGCTATCAAACACAACGGCTATTGCCCCAACCGATATTTGGAAATTGAGCGATCCTTACATTAAACCACTCATTGGCGACCAAATTTCTATTGGCTATTATCATTCTATGAAAAAATCCCTTGAGGTTTCCGTAGAAGCCTACTATAAGATTATGCACAACTTTCTGGATTATAAAGGAGGTGCCGAGCTAATCTTAAACCACCACATAGAAACCGATGTATTGAATGCTGATGGAAAAGCCTATGGCGTTGAGTTTCTTTTAAAAAAGACAAGCGGAAAAATAAATGGATGGTTTAGTTATACATACTCCAGGTCGTTACTTAAAACAGCCGGGGAAACAACTATTGAAACCATTAACCGGGGCGAATATTATCCAAGCAATTATGATAAGCCTCATGCCGTTAACTTTATTGGAAACTATAAATTTAACAGGCGGTTTAGCATGTCATTAAATATGGTGTATAGCACAGGCCGTCCCATCACATTGCCCATTGCTAAATATAATCTCAGCGGATCGGGTCGGTTATTGTATTCTGATCGCAACCAATATCGAATCCCTGATTATTTCCGCACCGACTTTTCTTTAAACATTGAAGGAAACCATAAAATAAAAAAACTGGCTCATAGCTCCTGGAGCTTATCCGTATATAACCTCACCGGAAGAAGAAATGCTTATTCCGTCTATTTCACATCTGAAGATGGCGTAGTGAAGGGATATAAGCTTTCTATTTTCGGTAGCGCCATCCCAACCATCACCTATAATTTTAAAGGGAACTGGCCATTGAAGATTATCTCCGGCACACGTTCGCGCGCGATCGCGTCGAGGAAGTGTCCAAAGGAAAACGCGGTGGTGATTGTGTACACGTAGTAATGGATCAGTTTGGCACGGAATGCGGCAGGATTCTGTATGAAAGCAAGCGGACGAAGCACTTTGGCGGTGACTGGAT
>CAZNRJ010000007.1:0-24222 GCA_964574945.1 uncultured Ohtaekwangia sp.
CGCGCTTTCGTTGTTCTGATGCACCCGCAGAAAAAAATGGATTGTCAGTGGGTGCCGAGCCATCTTTATTAATGCGCAGCAATTTCCCGTGGTACGTATCAAGGTTTTGTGCATTGGATGGCGTTGCATTTTCTCCCACAGCCACATATAATTTCCCATCTAACCCAAAACCAAGGGCACCCCCATTGTGATTGGTTGCACCACTCAGATTGTCTAAATCTAAAATCAATTGTTCACTCCCCGCTAAGGCAACATCGCCATTCGCTGTATAGCGAACAATACGGTTATGAATAGGTGCTGTGTTGGTTGTGTAATAGAGGTAAATGAAATTGTTGGCAGCAAAATCCGGATCGAGGGCAATTCCAATCAGGCCACGTTCACCTGAAGAGTTTACGGTAAGGGATACAAACGGAGTTGTTAACAGTGTTCCGTTTTTAATTACGCGCAAAGCCCCTGATTGCTGCGCAACAAAAATCCTTCCGTCAGGCGCAAAGGCCATCACCGTTGGCGAACTGATTGTGCCACCTACCTGAACGCGTGAAAAGCCGGGCAGCAGCGTTTGCGCAATGGCCGAACTTGAAAGAACACTGAAAATCAGGTAAAGAATTTTTTTCATTACCCTAAGTTAGCAGAAATGAGTGTACCCGATGTTTTACTTATCGTGAAATAAGTACATCCAAAGGATTTAGCAACTACCCCACAAATCCAATTCGCTTATGACTTCCATCGCAAAACGGTTTGTTGGAAGAAGCTCCGCATCGGCAAAAAGCTGTTACATTATTTTTCTTGGTAAGATTCCCCGTATGATCTTTTATTGTCACATTACCATACACCATTAACGGGCCATTGGGTGTAGTCTCTACAATGGTTTCCGCTTTCACATCCGGCTTTTCCTCATCTGTTTGGTTATTCATAAAATAACTCAATGCCCCGGACGGACATTTTTTTACCTGATCAACAATCTCTTGGGTTGTCCCGCCTTCAGGTGTAACCCACGGTCTTTTTTGCGGATCAAATACTTTATTCAATCCTTTAAAGCAAATGGCTGAATGAATGCATTCGTTTGGTTTCCATACTACAGTTACTTCTCCGTTGGTATATTTCTTGGTAATGTCCTTCATGGTTTATCTTTAAAAAAACTATTATACTTTTTCTGGCGAAGAAACATAGGCACAAAGTTTGACAATTTACAAAAATGAAGTTGACAACCTTTCAGTAACTAAAGCTCTCTTTGTCAATTGTTGAAAATTTGTCAACTGTCAATTTATTTCGGGGTTTATGAAACTAAACTTGTTTCGATTTCAATTGGGTTAGTGAGCGTTTTATGAACAGGGCACGAGTTAGCAATTTGCAAAAGACGCTGCCGCTGGTCATCATCTAATTTTCCTTCCAATGAAATCTCACGTGTGAATTGCATTTTAAATTCCAGCTTTTGTGATGCCACCTCTACTCTTATTTTAGTTACATCCCATTTTTTCCGGTCGGCATACATGCGAAGCGTAATGGCGGTACATGAGGCTAACGAAATCATGAGAAACTCACCGGGTGCCGGCCCAACATCTGTTCCGCCTAACTCCTCCGGCTCATCGGCAATAATTGTTTTACCTGATGCCAGCAACTCTGTGCGATAATGATCCTTGCCGATGATTGCGGTTACCATAGTTTAAAAAGTTTTGTTAAGCACAAAAAAATCCTGCGTATAGCGTTCGCGTGGGGCAACTTCCCGTTCCTTTAAATTATCAGGTAAATTTTCGATATCACCCAAATACCCAATAGCCATAATCACTACAGGTTCATGCGTGTCCGGAATATTCAACAACTCAATTGCCTTTTGTTTTTCAAAGCCTCCCATCTGATGAACATTCAATCCTAAATTTGTGGCTTCTAACGAGATAAATGCGTTGGCTGCACCGAGGTCGAACCTGGCAGCCCCATTGGGCCTGTCGTTACGAAGAAAATTTTTACGGTACATCGCTACGACTAACAAGGGAGCTTCCTTTGCCCAAATTTTATTTCCTTCTGATAAGGTTTCAAAAATGGTATTCCACAATTCAGGTTGTTCGCGTGTCGCATAAAGATAAAACCAAGGTTGTTCATTAACACTGCTGGGCGCCCAACGCGCTGCTTCAAATAATGATTTAATTTTTTCAGGCTCAACAGGTTTTGAAGAATAGGCTCGCCTGCTTCTCCGTTGTTCTATTAATTCTGTAACAGGAAATTCAAATTCTGTTGATTTGGTCATACTCTCAATCACGGGTTCCATCCTAAAATTATTGATTTTAATTAATCTTCAATCAACATTCCCATCTTTCCCATTTGATAATCGCGCATGGCTTCCATAATCTCGGTTTGTGTGTTCATTACAAACGGACCATGGGAAACCACTTTTTCGTTGATAGGCTCGCCACTGACTAACAAGACGCGCGTATCCTCCAATGCTTCTAATTCTATTCCCGCTCCATCATTTTTAAAATGGACAAGATGTAAACCTTCTGCCATTCCAAATCCGGCAACGTTAAGTTTTCCATCCAGCAAATAGATGAAGGCATTGTGCGATTCGGGTATGGGTATAGAAATCTTTCCGGTCTTTTTAAATTCGAGCGTAGCAGCGTTCACAACCGTGTGTGATGGAATAGGCCCTTTAACATCCAGTACTTCACCGGAAAAAACCCGACCGCTTACTTTTCCATCTTCACTTTTTATTACAGGCGCTTCTTCTGCGCTAAGCGGATAATACACGGGTTGATCCATTTTGTGTTTAGCCGGAGTGTTAATCCACAACTGGATTATTTCCTGCCGACCGCCAATTTCATGAATGTCATCCGGTGGCCGCTCGCTATGCATAATGCCCATGCCGGCATTCATCCACTGCGCCCCACCCGCATAGATCGTACTATCATTCCCGCGACTGTCACGATGATGCACACCGCCTTTAAAAATAAAGGTGACGGGAGAAAATCCGCGATGCGGATGCGGCCCAACCCCTGAATGATCTGGTTTAACATGCTTAGGTGCTTTTACATCGGCATGATGCAAAAGCAGAAACGGGTCAATTTGCTCAACTTGCTGTGTAGGCAAGGGCTGCCGGATAGGCAAGCCACCCATATCCATAGGATGAGCATATAATAATCTGGAAACTGTTCTTGTTTTCATAGTGTGTCTCTTTTTTTGTTGTTGACTGATGGTAAACGATGAACGAATAACCATCAATAATTAACTTTTTTAATTCATTGGAACTTC
The DNA here is from genome assembly GCA_964574945.1 of uncultured Ohtaekwangia sp. Classification (GTDB taxonomy): domain Bacteria; phylum Bacteroidota; class Bacteroidia; order Cytophagales; family Cyclobacteriaceae; genus ELB16-189. The sequence goes on from CAZNRJ010000007.1 coordinate 3,241, forward strand.
CATTAGTAATAATTCTGCATCTGAGTCGGCATGAATGGAGAGTGTATCCACATCCCAAACACCAAACCCATCGCGTTTATTTAACTTTTGTCCACCTGCCTGTCCGGTAGGCAGGTTAATGGTAACATCACCTTCAATCACAAAAGCATACACACCATTTCCCTTTTGCCTAATGGTGTATTTCGTTTCAAATCCTCTTTTCAAATTACCAAGATGGAACCATGCATCCTGGTTGATCCAAACACCTTCGTCTACTTTTGAAGGACTAACAATCTGCTGCAATTTATTGATGCGATCTTCAGGCTTAAAAGTTATTTGATCGTAATTAGGTTTAATGTTTCTCTCTTTAGGGAAAACCCAGATCTGTAAAAAGTTTACCTTCTGATCTTTATTCTTATTGTATTCGCTGTGCTGAATGCCTGTGCCGGCACTTATAATTTGCACATCGTTTTGTTTAATAACGGCTACGTTACCCATGCTGTCTTTGTGCTCAAGATCGCCCGAAAGGGGAATGGAAATAATTTCCATGTTGTCATGAGGATGGGTTCCAAAGCCTTTTCCTCCATCTACGAAATCATCATTAAGAACGCGAAGCATTCCAAAATGAACCCGTTCGGGGTCATAATAGTGTGCAAAGCTGAAAGTATGGTTAGTGTCGAGCCAGCCGTGATTGGCATGGCCCCGGGTAGCGGCTTTATGAATTACTGAGTTCATGGTTTTTTATAGTTTAAGCGTAAAAGATACAACTGTTGTATATACAACAGTTGTGGGCAATTTGTTCCCGGGAGTGAACAATAATTTTATGTGGAAACTGATTGGACCTCACCCCCCACCTTCACTATAGTTCCGGCAGGCAAGCCAGTCCCCTCTCTCCCGATAGCTATCGGGAGAGGGGTGACTGAAGGTATGAACCTGATACAACAAGTACTGTTGATTGTGTGTTTAAGAAATGATTGTTGTTAAATTCTATCTTTACCAAATACTTAACTAATGACTGAACCGATTATTCATAAATCATCGCTTGAATTTCTAAAGAAGTTAGCACAAAATAATGACCGCGAGTGGTTCAACGAAAACAAAGACTCCTATTTACAGACTAAGGAAAACGTGGAACAGTTTGTCGATGGCTTGATTGCCAACATGAACAGCCACGATCAGATTGAAACTCCATCCGGAAAGAAAAGTCTTTATCGGATTTATAATGATGTACGGTTTTCAAAGGATAAATCTCCATACAACCCTCGGTTTGCCGGGTATTTAAAACGCACAAAGCCGCATCTGCGTGGCGGATATTATTATTGGATAAGGTCCGGTGGTTCGCGTGTAGGTTGTGGATTCACTTATCCAAACCCGGAAGATTTAAAGAGAATCCGGTTAGACATTGCCGATAACTATAAAGACTGGAACCGATTATTAAATTCAAAATCGATTAAGCAGACTTTTGGCGTAATGAAAGGTGAGCAAGTTAAAACAGCGCCCAAAGGTTTTAGCAAAGATCATCCTGCTATTGACTTGCTTCGGCATAAGCAGTTTTGGTTTGAACGTTCCTTTACGGATAAAGAAGTGTTGGATAAAAGTTTTGTAAGCGAAGTAAATAAAACGTTCAAAGCAATTCGTCCTTTTTTTGATTACGTAAGTTACGTGCTAACCACCGATTTGAATGGTGAGTCAATTATTTGACAATCAAATTGTCGTCAGGAAATTGGTTCTCCTGATCCCTTACTGTTCGGATACATTTGCTCCCAGAGGAGCAATCTGTTTGTAGTAGTAGTATTCAAGATTATCCCGGCTCCGGAGGAGCCACCTATTATATTTTGAAAAATTAATTGAATTTTAATTGGCATTATTAGTCTTTACATTAAAATAGGCGACTCCTCCGGAGTCGGAACATCTATGCAAATTAAATTGCTACTACAAACAGATTGCTCCTCCGGAGCATAGATAAAGGTTATGTTCTAACGTTAGAACAACATCATTAATCTTAAATGTACGTCAAAAAAAATAACGACTTTCATTTCCAAAAGGATTGGTTCTTCATCTTTCAATTGAATTCTTTTCATGCGCCATTACCGCACGAAGTTTTCCATACCCGTACTTACCACTAAACTTCTCGAACAAATCCTTAGACGTAAATCCGGCAGGCAACTCTTTCATAGCAGTCCTGATTTCTATTACCTCCTCCTCACTCATAAATTTATTGATAGGGAGTGTTCCCGATTCTACCAGCCTGGCAAAATGACTTTCAATTGTGCCGACTGCAAGGCCGCGCTCTTCTGCAATCTGATCTGCCGTCATGCCTTTGTTAAACATATCCTGTGTAATGTCGTAGGTGCTGGGTTCATTTTTTTTCTTTTTGGATTTAGTGCCCTTCTTTCGCTTAACCCCCGGGGGCGGATTAGCATCAAGCTCTTTCCGGACTTCCGATAACATGGCTGCCCGCTCTGCTGAGCGTTGCTCTGTAAGCGACAAAAAATCAAATTTCAGATTGCCTTGTAATATCCCAGCGGTTAGCACGGATGCTTTATCAATCTCGATTAATTTTTTATTGAAAGCAATGTCTAACTCATTCAACTGATTTAAATAAGCCTTCACGCGCTTTTGCAATTTGGTGCTTTCAATATGTTCTAATAACTGATGGATCCATTTATTCAGTAAAGTACGATAGTACGCACTTCCTTTCTCTAACCGTTCTAATAATTTTGTATGATCTTCGGCAGCCAACAAGCCTGAAAGCTGTCTTCTGAAATTTTCGGTGTTGCTTAGTTCTGCCTCCAATGCTGTAACTAACTGCACGAGTACAGGCTTCATACTTTCCTCAGCAAAACCTTCTGTTTCCTGATCCTTCTGCACATAGGTGATGTCTTTCGACAACAAAGAAAAATCGAACGTGTGGTTTAGTAATCGTTGCAAGAACTCACGTTGCTTGCTTTTCATCACTTCACTTAACCCTTCAGGTCGATGATTGGCTTTCGCGAAAGCAACTACTTCTTTATCTGTGCTGATAACAGAAGCATTGATTTTGCTTCGAAGGATCAGCCCCTCCAAAGACCTGAGTCGTGACAGCGCCACATACACCTGACCACCCGCAAACGCCTGATCAACATCAATAATGGCTTTGTCGAATGTAAGTCCCTGGCTTTTATGCACCGTAATCGCCCAGGCAAGTTTTACAGGAAACTGTTCGAACGAACCAATTACATCTTCATCCAAATCATTAGTGGCTGTGTTGACCGTGTATTTTTTGTTTTCCCATCGCTCCCGCTTCAACATATACAGCTCATGTGTCTCTGCCAGCTCAACAAAAATATTGCCTTCGGAAATTCTTTTAACGGTGGCCAGCTTACCGTTAAAATATTTTTTCTCCTCTGACGTATCGTTGCGTACAAACATGATCTGCGCATTTTCCTTTAGCTCAATACGCTGTGGCACGGGGTTCATACTTTCCAGGAAATCGCCTTCTACATTGGCTTCAAAAAAATGAGATTCGGAGGGTAAATTTTGTAACTCCCTTTTATTGATTTCATCCGCTTTGTAATTGTGCGTGGTAAGCGTGATTACTTCCTTTAATTCTTTTATTTCAGCAGGTTCTTTATAATGCTGATTCAGCAATGCTATATCCTCTGCGGTTGCTATGTTGTTACGCAGGTTATTCAGTACATCAATAAATTCCTGATCATGCTGGCGAAAGATTTTATCCAACTCAATATAAACCGGCCGGTCCTCCTGCAATGCCTTTGCTTCATAAAACCACGGACTCTTATAATAATTACTTAGCACAGATTGTTCTTCATTGCGAACGACCGGAGGTAACTGATACAAATCGCCAATGAACAGTACTTGAACACCTCCAAAACTTTGCCTGAAATTTCCACGTGCCGCTTTCATTCGGTAATCAATCGCGTCAAGCAAATCGGCCCGTAACATACTTACTTCATCAATTACCAGTAAGTCGATAGAGCATAGCACTTGCTTGCGCGCACTGTTAAGCGGATGCTTGCGAGCCAGCACATTCTGATTGAGGAACTTTCCGCCTTCTGTAAATCCTTCCGGTAAGAAGCGATCGGGTAAAAACGTAACAGGCGGCAACAGAAATTGGGAATGAATGGTCACTCCGCCCGCATTGAGAGCGGCAATGCCTGTGGGCGCAACCACGATAAGCGATTTGTGCGTTACATTTTTTAGTTCTTTAAGAAAAGTGGTTTTCCCCGTCCCGGCTTTTCCTGTTAAAAAGATATGGCCGGAGGTTGTGTTTATAAATTGTGCCGCTGCCTCCAGAAGATTTTCCATCTTCAAACTTAATAAAAAGGTGCTTACAAATCAGAAGTAACCTACACATCTGAAGTGAATAAGAAACTTAATGTTAATAGGCGCTAATCAATTTTCAGAATATAAATGTGCGGCCAATGTTTTCCTGTTACCAGGAAGGATTGTGTGTCCGGGTGCCAGGCAATTCCATTGAGCACATCCATACGTGGATTTGCTTTGCGGGCATCATTATATAATTGAGTTAAATCCAACCTCCCCACCACCTTACCCGAGGTGGGATCAATTTTCATAATCCTGTTTGTTTGCCAAACGTTGGCATATACAAATCCACCAATAAACTCCAACTCATTCAATTGCTTTACCGCACCATTCTCGTCCGTAACGCTAATGCTTCTTTCAACTTCAAGGCTAACCGTATCCAAAAAATGCAATTGATTACTGCCATCGCTCATAATAATATTCTTTCCATCGTTGGTAAGTCCCCAGCCTTCCGTTTTATAGTTCCACTCACGGATTTTTTTAAACGTTTTGAGATCGTAAACAAAACCTACATGCGATTGCCAGGTTAGCTGATAGACCTTGTTATTAAGGATATCAATACCCTCACCAAAATATTTTGAATCGAGAATTACTTTTTTATCTAATTTACCGGTGGCCACATCTACCAACCCAATCCATGATGTTCCTGGCTGGCCAGTGCTTTCATAGAGTTCTCCTTTGTGGATTAACAACCCTTGCGTAAACGCTTCGGTATCATGAGGCCATACACTTCGAATAGTATAGTTTATTTTGAGTGGGTCGGCTTCAGGTTGTTTTTTCTCCTTTGGAGCGCACGTAATTAATAACAGAGCGGAAAGGAACAATAACCAATATTTATATTTACCTGACATACTTTTCAATTATCATACAAATGTAGTGGTAATACGCCTTAAACGAAACGCAAAGAAATAGTAGCCCAGGGCAAACGCATCTAAATTCTTCCCTCGTCATTCAAGGTAAAAGGGTAGTTTTCGATTCAGGGTTTCCAACCTTTTGAAGGTTGGAAACCCTGTTCACACGAGTAGAAAGCGGTTCCGAAATTTAGATGCTTTGCCCTGAATAGTAGCCAGATAAACTTGTTTACATTATTTTCGTTACCAAACTTAAATTCACTCTTATGGCAAAGCGATTAGTAAAAGGCGACAAGAAAATATTTGGGGTGTGCAGTGGCCTGGCCAACTACTTTGATATGGATCCCACCGTAATGCGTCTCCTTTTTATTGCAGGCTTTTTGTTCTTCGGAACCGGCTTGCTGCTCTATATTATCATGGCCTTTGTGGTTCCTGATAATTAAGGGCAGGTAAGACTATTAATTTCCGCGCTCTACAAACCGACCCGAAAAATTTGGTTCGGCCTTTTGATTGGCATAAACCAATTTGCCATTCACCCATACTCCGTGAACCTATATTGACTTCCCAAAATCAGATGCAACTTTTTACCTGGAAAAGAGTCATAAGAATTCCATTCAAGCTTAAAGACTGACATGGTTTCGCTCAAAAATATTGTCACTGCCTGTTAACCTTTTTCGAAAACCAGAGTATATCCTCTATAATCCACTGCTATGTTCAAAAATTACATGCTCATTACCGTTCGAAATCTCTTTAAAAACGGTTTTTACTCATTTATTAACATAGCGGGCCTGGCCATCGGGATAACCTGCAGCATCCTGATCTTGTTGTGGGTGGCCGATGAAACCTCGTTCGACAAGTTTCATCCAAAAGCCGATCGGCTTTACCAGGTGTGGGTAAATGCTACTTTCAACGGCAAAATAAATTCATGGACATCGGTACCCTTGCCTACGTACGAAGCCATGAAAACTGCTGACAGTAATATAGAACGGGCTGTAGTTACCGACTGGGGTGGCGATCACTTAGTAACGGTTGGTGAAAACCGGTTCATAAAAAAAGGATATTGGGCCAGCGAAGAATTTTTGGAAATGTTTGAGTTTCCTTTGTTAAGTGGTGACGCAACCCAGGTAATGGACGACCCGCGTTCTATTATTATCACCGAATCCATGGGCAAAGCCTTGTTTGGTGATGAAGACCCGATCAACAAACTCATTAAGGTTGACAACGAGCATGAATTAAAAGTTACCGGCATCTTAAAAGACATTCCTACCAACTCTTCGTTCGAATTTGATTTTTTAATGCCCTGGAAATTTCGTGAGCAAACCAATGACTGGGTGCGCAGAAACACAACTAACTGGGGCAATTATTCTTTCCAGATTTTTGTAGAGTTAAACGATCCATCCAAACATGCAGCTGTTGAAGATCAGATTCGCGGTATCCTGCAAAAGAATGGAGAGACAGAAAATAAACCTGAATATTTTCTTTACCCGCTCCTCCGCTGGCGCTTGCACAGCAGCTTCGAAAACGGCATAGAAACAGGTGGCATGAATGACTACGTACAAATGTTTTCCGTGATCGCCATTTTCATTATTGTAATTGCGTGTATCAATTTTATGAACCTGGCTACAGCCCGGTCCGAACGCAGGGCCCGCGAAGTGGGCATTCGTAAAAGTGTTGGTTCCAAACGCTACGAATTAATTGTTCAGTTCATTGGCGAGTCGATGTTCATTTCGCTTATCGCCTTTTCAATTGCCATCTTATTAGCGCAATTACTCCTCCCCTTCTATAATGATCTGGTACAAAAGAAATTATTTATTGACTATATGTCCTCGCAGTTCTGGTTGTTCACATTGGGGATGATTTTCATCACCGGGTTTATTTCAGGGAGTTATCCTGCTTTTTATCTTTCTTCGTTTCAACCTGCTAAAGTCCTTAAAGGCAAGCCCACCATTGGCAAAGGCGGCAGCACACCCCGCAAAGTGTTGGTAACTCTTCAATTCGGGTTTTCAATTTTCCTGATCATCGGAACGATCGTTATCTACCAGCAAATGCAATTGGTGAAAGGACGCGCGTTGGGGTATGACCAGGAAAACCTGATGGCAGTACATTATACCAATGAAATTGGAAAAAACTATCGCGCCATAAAATTAGAGTTACTGGAAACAGGGGTTGTAGAATCTGTTACTAAATCCAACAGTTCAATTACAAACATTAACTCCAACAACTTTCTCGGCTGGCCGGGCAAGCCCGAAGATTTGCGCGTGATCTTTACCACCATTGCCACCGAATATGATTATGCAAAAACAATGGGCATTAAAATTATAGAGGGTCGCGATTTCTCAGAAGATATTAAAACGGATACGGCAGCCATCCTTATTAACAAAGCAGCGCTCGCCTTAATGAACCTTGAAGATCCGATCGGTACGGAATTAGATTTGTGGGGCGGCAAACGAAAACTGATTGGTGTGTTGGATGATGTACTGATGGGCTCTCCGTATCAACCGGTTAAACCTATGTTTGCAATTCTCGATCCCAATTGGATTAATGCCGTAACGGTACGATTAAAAAAGACAGAAGATTTACCTGCAGCGATTAATACCGTAAAAGCAGTATTTGAAAAATATGCGCCTGCCTATCCGTTTGAATATACTTTTGCCGATGCAGAGTTTCAGAAAAAGTTCACAACGCTTAACCTTACCAGTACGCTTTCGAGCTTGTTTGCTACACTTACTATTATCATAACAGGGCTGGGTTTATTCGGACTCGCCTCGTATACAGCCGAACAACGCACCAAAGAAATTGGCATTCGTAAAGTACTGGGAGCTTCCGTTTCAAGCCTTGTGGGTATGATGTCAAAAGATTTTTCAGTGCTTGTTATTATTTCTTTTATTTTCTCCTCCCCGCTGGCATGGTGGTCTTTAAATAAATATTTGGAGCGAACCCCGATCCGGGTAGATATAGCGTGGTGGATTTTCCCGGTAACGGGTTTCATTGCCCTGGCATTTGCGATTGCAATTGTCAGCACGCAGGCGCTACGGGCAGCCAGGTCTAATCCGGTTAATTCATTAAGAAGCGAGTAGGATATTTTATGAGTTAGAATATTTTTAGCTCCCTTGCCGAATGATGAATTCGGACAATACCTATGTGATCGATATTTACTTTGTAAACAATCCGGTAATTGCCTTCAATTAATTCTCTCAAAGCTTCTATATCAAACTCGGGTACAATCCTACCCGATTTTGGATGGGTTTCAAGTTGGTCAACTCGTTGGATAATTTTTTCGATAAATTTAGAAGCATATGCTTTTGAGTCTAAAGCAATGTAATCGTGAATTGACTTTAAATCCTCGATGGCAAAGTCTGTCCAAATTACTTTCACCATTTCTTAATAGCTTCCTTAACTCTTTCATGAGCAACAGTTTTGCCTTCCGCCAGTTGCTGAAGTCCTTTTTCAACCTTTTCCGCAAAAACCAGCCTTTCAATTAAGTCTTCCAATTCAAATTCCTGGGGAAACTCATTAATGGCATCTAAAACACTCTCCTTTTTCATGTGGAATAATTTATATGTCAATTTACAATTTTATCCTCAATTCTTATTGCCATAAAATTCATTTGTATTAAGTGATTTAATAACTTGATGAAGAACGTATCAAACTAAATGGCATTCAAACCACGATCTGAAGACTATTCACTTGATGATTTCCTTAATGGAAAATCCGAACATACCCTTTCCTTATTTCATCATTTTGTTCAGGAGTACAAACAAATAGGAAGCATCGCTTTATATCCTGCGAAAACCATGATTGGAATTGCCACTCCGCGCAAACGCATTGCCTACGTCACCCAACTCGGAAAGAATTTTATTCATGTTGTGTTCCCATTCGAAAAGCCCTTTGCCGACAACTTATGTTTTCAAAAAATTGCCCAGGTGCCGGGCGATGCCAAACAGTTTAACCATCACTTTCGCATGCTTGCCAAAGAAGATGTGAATGAGGAAGTGAAAGGGTTTATGAGATTGGCGTTTACCCTGGGAAGTTAATCGCTAAACCTCCACCGCCTTGCTCACTTTTCTGTAAATAAAAGAATGATAGATGTGCCTGCGCGCAAAACGATCGGGCGTATCGGAATTAAGAAATTTGTTGTAGGTGCCGTGCGGAATCCCAAAGTATTCGTAGCTGCTGCCATCGGCAAAGTTCACCTGCAACGTTTGTGATTTATAATTAAAGTCTACAATTTTTGAAGCCGTGATTACTTCTGTGTATTGATCTGATTGTTGGGCATGAGTTTCTGGCGCAACGCTTACCAGCAAATGATAGGCTTCAATTACGGCCTTACTTTTTTCTTCGGCTTCAAGTTTTGCCTGGTCATCCTGAAATTTATCCGGGTGCCAGTCTTTCATTAAATTCCGGTAAATGGACTTCAATTCTTTCAGTTCAACTGTTTTCTCAACCCCTAAAAGCTTTCTGGATTCTATTATTTTTTTCATGCGGGCGCAAAAATAAACTTTTTGTCACACTTGCATCTATTTCAGTAAATGATTTTATCTGACGAGATAGAATAGAGTTACCTTTACACATGATTTCGCGCAATCTTAAGCTACTGATCATTTTACTTATAGTCGGCTCGATTGCCGCTTATGTGGTGTTGGTGACTATCCCTACCCAAATGGCAAGGCGCAGTTATGAAGCGGCCAAAACGTTGGGTGAAGATTTTAAAAAAGCGTTTCAGTTTACTCCCGAAATCACAGTAAATCATACGATTGTTCTCAACCAACAAACCCCGGTATTTGAGCTTGCCATACTCTCACAAAATTTTGGCCATACTTATACCTGGACAAACACGTGGCTTGGAAGCACGAAACAAATTTTCATTACCGGGTCATTTGAAGCAAAGGCAGGATTCGATTTGCATCGGAAATTTTCAATTGAACTCAGGGACGACAAAGCCTATGTTACTTTACCCGAACCAGGCTTGTTATCCATTGAATCCCGTGGGGACATTACGTATCGCGATGAGCATGGGGTATGGAACTGGGTGGATATTAATGATCGCACTAAAGCCACGAATGCATTTATTAAAGATGCCCGAACCTACGCTGCCCAGGCTGCTTTTATAAAGGATGCAAAACCAAAGATGGAAGAGCAAGTGCGGGCTTTGCTAAAACCCTATGCTAAAGAAGTAATCATACGATATGATGCTTCCGTAAAAATTCCTGCCCCTAAATAATTATTTAGCGAGTACCATCGGCAACTCATTGCGCGACCACTCACTCCAGGAACCCACATAAAGTTTTGGAATCTCCAACCCTGCAACATCCATAGCTAACAAGGTATGGCATGCCGTTATCCCCGAACCACAATGCACAATAATCTGATCTGCCTTCTTTCCGCCAAATGCTTTCGTATATTTTTCTTTTAGTTCTGTTGGCGATAAATACTCTCCTTGTGCATTCAGGTTGGTTGTAAACGGAATGTTAACAGCATTGGGGATATGACCCGCAATTAAATCAATCGGTTCGGTAATTCCATCGAAGCGTTCTGAAGAACGTACATCTACAATGATTTGATCACCCTTTCCAGAAGCAACTTTGACTTCATCCAGTTCAACTATTGGCAAATTCCATTCCTTTGCGGGATAAGGCGTGGTTGGCTTCGGAGATATTGTACCTGAACGTATTAGGTAACCTGCTGCTTTCGCGGATTGCAATCCACCATTTAGCACTTGAACCTTCTTATGACCAATCGCTTTCAACATCCACCAAAAACGTGCAGCTGCATTACCCGCTTGTTTGTCATCATAAATCACAACGTGACTATCTGGCGCGATGCCCAAAGAACCAAGTACTGTAGAAAATTTTTCCAACGTAGGTAATGGATGACGACCACCGGTTGAAGCATCCGGTGTGGGGGTTGCCAATTGACTTTCCGGATCAACATAAATTGCTCCTTCCGGATGAGCAGTCTCATAGTTCGCTTTTGCGTTTGGTCCGACACTGGCATCACAAATGAGAACGTTAGGTTGGTCTTTTATAGCAAATAACTCCGCAGCAGTAATTAGTGGTTTCATAATTCAACTAACGCTATTAAAATTATACTTTCTTAGGAGGCAAATCAAATGCTGTTGCCTCATGATCAAAATTGCCCTTATGCGAGCCATCACAAAATGGTTTGTTTGCCGAACGCCCGCATCGGCATAAGGAAACAATCGTGCGTCCTTGCAAGCCATACACGGTTCCATGCATATCAACGATTTCAAAATCGCCATCTAATTTTACTGAACCATTGCTGTTGATCGTAATTTTTGTTTTACTCATTTTCTGTCTATTCGACTGCAAGTTACTTTAAAGTTGTGATTCTTTAAGGTTCGATGCCGTTTCTTAACCACTGAGGACACAGGGGGTTTCACTGAGGTCATCAGCAGCGAATTTATTGCACCCACCTTCATTAAAGAATTTGAAAACTTAGTTTTGCTGTACAGACTAATGCAGAAATCTTAATTTTCCTTCTTTCGGTTCTTTGAAGGCATCACACATTTCTAAGTATTGCTCCATTTCGTCTATGCTTTCATGATTTAACATAGAGCTGAATTCATAAGCTCTTGCCATCATTCTGATATAAGGATCGGCAATTTGTTGTCTTGTCAGTTTTCTTAAAGCGCCCATGTAATCTTCGCGATATACAGTTGGAATAATTATTTTAGCCAGGCCCTTTGAAGAGAGTTCTGCATTCATCATCACCCGTGCTATCCTGCCGTTTCCATCCAGAAAAGGATGGACTTCGCTCACTAAAAACATCATGTACACTGCTTTTGAAAACGGATCTTTCAATAACGTGTACCACTCAAAACCTTTTTTTAGAGTACCGTTCACTAAGCTCCAATCGACAAATTCAGTATTTCCGGCCCTGTTGTTCCTGTCTTTAAATTCGCCCGGCCTTTTTGATGTGCGCGATTGTAAAAGCCTGGTGTGCCGGTTTCGCATTAAGTCAAGAAATTCAGTAGCGGTGGCAGGACAAACAGACATTTCCTTTTTACTGGATACAATACGATACGTTCCGAGTATATCGTGCGAATCTTCATCCCTGGCAGGTAAAGGTGTTTCCGTTTGTATTATTTCTTTCGCCTCATCAATAGTGAACTCTGTTCCTTCAATGTAGTTTGAAAAGTAGCCCTCAAAAAAGGCAAAAGTTTTATAGTGCTTATCTGAGCCTGATACTTTGTGTTCAGTAAAAACTTTCCCGGCCAGTTCTTCATACAAACCTTCAAATAGTTTTATCCTGGCAGGATCAAAGGGTTCGCCTAATGACCGGGCTACTGCTACCGGAGATATTAAGTTCTTTGATTTTCCTGTAGTTAAGAGATCGCTTATCAACTGGTTCAACTTTTTGAATTCCTTCTGCATTTCCAATTTTGTAGAAATCTCCCGCGCGGTATCTCGCAATGTATTCAATCCGTGTTCGCCCCTGGCTCTTACAATAGCCTCAAGCCTCTCTTCAATTTCTGAAACTGGTAAACATTTGGATTCCTGATCTTTCTTTCTTGTCTCCTGAAAGTTTTCCAGAAAAGCCCTTGCTTCCTGCGATGCAAAGAGAGTTTCAAAAAATGGATTATCCCCTTCCATTGGCTTGGCGCCTTTCAACAGATGTACTGTTAACCCCGGCAATAAAACATTTGACGAATACGTATAAGTAAGAAAGATATGACCCCCGGAGGTTGGTTTAAATTCGAGCGCGCTCCGATGGCTCAATAGCGCATTCGGAAACAGGTGGGCTAAAATGCGATACCAATTTCTCTTTATTATTATAGTGGGCTCCTCTTCCAGGTTTGACGTGTAAATGCGGGAAGCTATTTTTCGGATTAATTTATCCTTCAGTAGCGCAGTGATTCGCCTTGACTCGCTCTTTTCAGAAGAGGCAAATATGATTTCCTGAATTTTAGAAAGGGTCTTTTTTCCCATTAACGCGGCTAATTTTATCCAAATTGGGTAAAATTTCAGATTAAAGTACTGATATCTGGGTAATTTTTCAGATTAATTATATCAATAAGCCCTAAAATGGGTAAAATTTCAGATTAGTAGGTTAGAAAAGCCGAGTTGAAACTAACCTACTCGTTTCTCAAACTCTCCACCGGATTGCCCCGCGCAGTTTTTACAAATTGATCACAACAACATTGGCATTCATGTAATTGTATTTTGAAAATGTGGTGGTAGATTTCAAAAACAAAAATTGTTCTTGCTCCACAATACGGACATGTAAAGGGTTGTTCTGAAGAAAGAAACCTGTTGAAGTAATCGATTGGCATAGCGCAATTTACTATTGTAAGATTGCGGAGCATTTGTTTTTAAGTCACCTTAGTTGCGTGAGGGATAGTGCGGAAGGCAAAGATTGGAACGTGTGCCAGTATGTGTAAGCGGGGACACGCCCGCATCAACTCAAAATTTAAATTCAAGATTCAAAATCAGGATCGACCAAATTTTGAGCCTGTTGCCAAGATTTTGAAAGACAGACTTTGAAGCGCAGCGAAAAAACGAATTGATAAAACTTTGAAGGCTATTCCCGTTCGCGTGAATGGTGCATTTCCAAAATTGACAAACACATCAATATTCCGATTAAGATAAACATGAACGTGCCCATAGTTGTATTGGTTTAATACCAACACGGCAGGAATAGTGCCACGGGGCACACTATGGAAACATTGACCAAATAACGGCTCGCGGTATTTTATAGTGTTGAATTAATTCCACACCTGGGCGACTCAACTGGTGATATTGGGCGCCTTTAACCCATTCTTTTTTGCCTGCTGGTATAAAAGCAAAAAGAAAGTCTGCAAAATCCCAAATCAATCCAATAGAAAGGGGAAGCTTGCGCTTCCCCTTTCCGTTCTAACTCAACTAACGGGAGAGTCTACCTCCCTCTCCCGTTTACCATCACAAGCTCCTGTTCAAATACCGGAGCTGTTTTTACTGTTTTAATGATTCGTGCTGCTACCTTATAAGGATCGGCAGCAGAATTAGGCCTGCGGTCTTCCAACCAACCTTTCCATCCATTCTCTACGGTAGCAATCGGAATGCGTATGGATGCACCGCGATCTGACACTCCGTAAGAAAATTTATCGATAGATTGAGTTTCATGTTTTCCGGTAAGGCGCAAATGATTATCGGCACCATATACTGCAATATGTTCCTTCACATACGGGGCAAACGCTTCGCAGATTTGCGAGTAAATTTCTTTTGAACCGCACTCGCGCAAAATTGAATTAGAGAAGTTAGCATGCATGCCAGATCCATTCCAATCAGAATCACCCAACGGTTTGCAATGCCAGTTGATGGCCACTCCATATTTTTCGGCAGTGCGCTCCATTAAATACCTTGCAACCCAAACCTGGTCACCTGCTTGCTTTGCACCTTTGGCAAAAATCTGAAACTCCCATTGGCCAGGGGCCACCTCAGAATTAATACCTTCCACGTTAATGCCTGCTTCAATACAATAATCCAAATGTTCCTCTACAATGTGGCGGCCAAAGGCATTGCCGGCACCCACAGAACAATAGTAAGGGCCTTGTGGTGGCGGATCACCTAACTCAGGAAAACCAAGTGGTTTGTTAAAGGCCGGGTTCCAAAGAAAATATTCCTGTTCAAAGCCAAACCAAAAGTCATTATCATCATCTTCAATAGTTGCACGTCCATTGCTGGGATGCGGGGTTCCATCCGGGCTAAGCACTTCCGTCATTACCAAAAAAGCATCCTTCCTTGCGGGATCAGGAAAAATTGCAACGGGTTTTAATAAGCAATCAGATGAACCGCCCGGAGCTTGTTCGGTGGAGCTTCCATCGAAACACCAGACGGGACAACCCTCCAACGAGCCATCAAAATTTTTAACAATTTTAGTTTTGCTTCTCAGGCTTTGGGTGGGCTTGTACCCGTCCAGCCAGATGTACTCAAGTTTGACTTTTGACATGGTAGATTTGTTTTAGTGAATTATGATTTTCAAAATTTATACTGCTGCTAACTAAGTTGAGTGTAGGCATCAGGCTTTTGGCTTCAGTGGTACCGTCTTTCCGTCATAGAGTTTAGGGGTTAAGGGTTAGTTATTTATTTAGGTTATTGGGATTTGGTTTATACAATTCTTGCATATACCAGTTAAAAATTAACCCACTTTTAAATATTTATTACTGAATTCGATTGTAGTAGGATTCAGATCAATATTATTTTCAATAAAACACATAGTTTTTTATAAAGTATGGTTAAAAATTAATCTATGGATAACAAAAAACCAATATTTGGGTAAAAGGAAGCCTTTTTTGGACCCCAGAATGAGTTTCAATCGATTGCTAAAATTTTTTTAAAAGCGTTATTTTTAAGACCAATGAAAAATCCAGTTTGGTTTTGATTGATCCAATAGAACATGCCTCAAAGTCAGATTGACGAAAGATTATTTTGATTATTAAGCGAGTGGCAGAATTTAACTCACCTGTGTTTGACCTGAAAAGGGAAGCTATTCGGTGATAATTACCTGTGTTGAGTAATTATAAAATGCTGCCTATTTAATTGACAAAGCTACAGTTGACAAAATATTGCCATAGGGCTTGTCAACTGACAATTTTTAGAACGGCAATAACAACTCATACTTGACATAACACTATCTTCTAAGCTTGTCCAAAATGCGATTTAATTCCCTCGCATCAGCCTTCGAAATTTTTTCCATGGTGCGTATCCACCCGGGTTGATCGGCATCAATTTTTTTCAGTACCAGCAAGCCTTTTTCTGTAATTGAAATATCCACTTGTCTGCGATTGTTCTTGCAGATTTCACGTGTTATAAATCCCTTTTGTCTTAATTTTTCTACCAGCCGGGTGCAATTGCTGTTCTTATCAATCATACGGGCAGTAATTTCAGAAAGCATCATGGGTGTGGGATGCTTACCCCGCAGGATACGAAGTACATTGAATTGCTCAGGCGTGACCGCAAATTTTTTCAGATAAGTTGCATTCACATTATACAACCAGCTTCCGGTGTACAAAATATTGATGGAAGCTTTTTGATGCTCACTTTGAAATTTCTCCTGGTGAATATCTTTTTCAAGGGACATATACTAACAGACTCGATAATTGTAGATACAAGATTAAGAACAAAATAATTCCTTTATCTTAAATTTTAGGGGATTTTGAGCAGAGGTTAGTAATATTGTAAATGCCCTGGCAACAGGCTATTTAGGTTTTTGAATTTTGCATGCATGATAAAAGCAATGGGTCGGTTTTTGAAAGTGTCTATCTTCTATTTAAAGATGAAGCTTTCGCCCCGGCAGTTCTTCATTCTTTCCAGCATAGTAGTTGGAATATTATCATCGCTTGCTGCTATCATATTGAAATTTGCCGTGCACTCAATAGGTAATTGGGTAACCTATTACTCCGACAATTATGAACATTTCTTTCTCTTCACATTCTTCCCAATTGTAGGCATTGCACTCACTGTGCTCTATGTACAATTTGTTTTGAAAGGAAAATTTAAAAAAGGAAGTGCCGAAATAAGTTATTCCATTGCACGCGAGTCGAGCAAATTGCCCCCTAATCAAATGTACTCGCACATTGTTACGAGCGCCCTTACGGTAGGCTTTGGTGGTTCATTAGGATTGGAGTCGCCTATGGTAAGTACGGGTTCGGCAGTAGGCGCCAACTATGGAAGTTTCTTTCAGCTTTCTTATAAAGACAGAACCGTGCTGCTGGCGTGCGGTGCCGCTGCAGGGATTGCCGCAGCTTTTAATGCTCCGGTGGCGGGAGTGTTGTTTGCTATTGAAGTGCTGCTTGCTGATGTTACGGTAGCCGCCTTTATTCCAATTATTATTGCGGCAGCAGCCGGTGCCTTGCTTTCAAAAATAATCCTGGCCGAAGGGATTACGCTTTCATTCTCTTTGCAACAACCCTTCGACTATCACAATGTTCCTTATTATATTTTGTTAGGGGTTTTAGCGGGCTTTGTCTCGCTCTACTATGCGTATATCACGGAACGAATGGATAGCTATTTTTCCTCTATTCAAAGCCATGTAAAAAAAATTATTATTGGTGGTGTTTCCCTTTCCGCTCTCTTAATCGTTTTTCCCCCGCTCTTTGGCGAAGGGTATGAAAGCATCAAGCTGCTCGCAAACCTAAATACTTCCGAAATCACAAAGACCAGTATCCTGAGTCAGTTTATACAAAATGATTACACGTTACTTTTATTCCTGGGTGCGCTCGCGTTCATAAAAGTAGTAGCTGTTTCCATAACACTGGGCAGCGGTGGAAATGGTGGAAATTTCGGTCCGTCCCTTTTTGTGGGAGCATATCTTGGGTTTGCATTTGCCCGGCTTGTTAACCTTACGGGATTAGCTCACATACCGGAAACCAATTTTACTTTAGTTGCCATGGCCGGTATATTAAGCGGAATTTTTTATGCCCCGCTTTGCGCGATATTTTTGATTGCTGAGATTACCGGAGGTTATGCGCTCATTATTCCACTCATGATCGTTGCCGCATTAAGTGTAACAGTCACCCGTTATTTCCAGCCTCTTTCTATGGAAGGACGGAAACTATCCAGGTTGTTGAATATCAGCGTGGACGATCGCGATAAATATTTATTGAGTAAGCTAAATCTGCAGGAACTTCTTGAAACAAACTTCTCCATGGTGAAACCCGAAGACAGCCTTCGGTTGTTGGTTCGGGTAATCTCCATATCAAACAGAAATACATTTCCCGTTGTAACAAAAGAAGGTGAACTTGTGGGGGTTGTTCATCTCGATCACATTCGCGAGCTGATTTTTAATACCCAGATTTATGACACCACCCTTGTAAAAGAATTGATGCGCGAACCTTTCTCCGTGGATTTTAATGACAATCTTCACGACATCCTTAAAAAATTTGACGACACCCGCCAATGGAACTTGCCCGTTGTAAAAGATAAAATCTACAAAGGATTTGTTTCCAAGGCACGGATCTTAAGCGCTTATCGTAGCGAATTGATGAAAACCGTTTAACTTTATAACAAGTAAAATTAACTCAACCCAGAACAATCAATCATAACTTTGATTGTTCATTAACCTCACAACTTATGAAGGAAAAACTCCGCAGCCAGGGCTGGTTTGGCAAAACAGGGAAAGACGGATTCATTTACCGGTCGTGGATGAAGAATCAAGGCATCCCTGATTATGAATTTCGCGATAAGCCGGTGATTGGAATTTGTAACACGTGGAGCGAACTCACTCCATGCAACGCACACTTTCGCGAACTGGCCGAATCGGTAAAGCGCGGAATTTCTGAAGCGGGCGGTTTTCCCGTTGAGTTTCCGGTAATGTCATTGGGTGAAACGCTCATCAAGCCAACGGCCATGCTCTATCGCAACCTTGCCAGTATGGATGTAGAAGAATCTATCCGCGCAAATCCGATAGATGGTGTTGTGCTGATGTGCGGGTGTGATAAAACAACGCCTTCGTTAGTGATGGGTGCGTGTAGCGTAAATATTCCAACCCTTGTTGTTTCGGGTGGCCCGATGCTTACCGGTAAATATAAGGGCCGTGACATTGGCACCAGTGATGTATGGAGATTCAATGATGCGGTGCGTTCGGGTGAAATTACAGATGAAGAATTCAGGGAAGCCGAAGCATGCATGGGGCGCAGTCGCGGGCATTGTGCCGTTATGGGCACAGCCTCCACCATGGCAAGTATGGTTGAGTCACTCGGGCTTTCACTTCCCGGCAATGCAGCTATCCCGGCTGTTGATGCACGCAGAAAAGTATTGGCGCAGATGTCGGGCATTCGTATTGTTGAAATGGTGAAAGAAAATATGTTGTTGTCGGATGTGCTTACGCGGAAGGCTTTTGAAAACGCCATCATAACCAATGCAGCTATTGGCGGGTCTACCAATTTTATCATTCACTTGCTTGCCATTGCCGGAAGAATAGGCGTTGATTTAAAGCTTAGTGATTTTGATAAACTCTCGGCCAACATCCCCTTCATTGCCAACCTGCAACCTTCCGGCAAATATTTTATGGAAGATCTTTATTATGCAGGAGGACTGCCCGCTGTAATGAAGGAGCTTGATCAGTTCCTTCACCAGGATAGTATAACCGTAAATGGAAAAACAGTAAAGGAAAATTATTCTAAAGCTGAATGTTATAATCGCGACATCATTGCAACAACTGATAAGCCGTTCAATCCATTATCCGGAGCTGCGATCCTGAAAGGAAACCTTTGTGAAAATGGCGCTGTCATGAAACCCTCAGCCGCCAGTGAACATTTAATGAAACACACCGGCAAAGCCGTAGTGTTTGAAGATATTGATGATTATAAAAACCGGATTGACCTTCCTGATCTTGAGGTGGATGAAAACAGTGTGCTTGTTCTTAAGAATGTGGGACCAATCGGTTATCCCGGAATGCCCGAAGTAGGCAATATGGCCTTGCCCAAAAAATTATTAGCCAAAGGGATTACCGATATGGTGCGCATCTCAGACGGGCGCATGAGCGGAACGGGCTTTGGCACAGTGATTCTCCATGCTTCACCTGAAGCTGCCTTAGGCGGAAACTTTGCCGTTGTAAAAACGGGTGATGTTATTCACCTCGATGTAGCCAGGCGATCATTAACATTGGAAGTTTCAGACGAAGAGATTCAAAAACGCAAAAAGAATTGGAAACCCATACATAAAGAGTATGATCGCGGGTATGTGAAGTTATACCAGCAACATGTAGAACAAGCCAGCCACGGTGCCGATATGGATTTTCTAAAAGGCGGATCGGGCAGCGAAGTATCGAGGGATTCGCATTGAGAGAATTACGAAGTACAAATTGATAAAGAGTTGGATTTCATCTTTGCATCTTCACGGTGAAAATAAGTTCTGAATCATCATGAAAAAATTTCTAAACAAAACAGCGATTGTTACCGGGGCCGGACAAGGCATCGGCCTTGAAATTTGCCGGCAGCTTGCCGCACAGGGAGCTAACGTTGTTCTTAATGATATTGAAGTTGCGTTAGCCGAAGAAGCGGCATATTCCATTCAACAAGAGAAGGGCGTTTGTTTTGCTTATCCCGGTGATTGCTCAGAATTTTCATTTATCCAAAACATGATAAATGAAACAATAAAAAAATTTGGCAGTGTTGACATTATAATTGCTAATGCGGGCATTACCCTTTTTGGTGATTTTTTAGAATACAACCCGGAAGATTTTCAGAAAGTGATGCAGGTAAACCTGGGCGGAAGTTTCTTTTTAACTCAGCAAGCTGCAAAGCAAATGAAAGAGCAAGGAACAGGCGGAAGGATTTTATTGATGTCGTCAGTAACAGGGCATCAGGCACATAAAAACCTTGCAGCGTATGGTATGAGCAAAGCAGCCTTAGAAATGTTAGCTAAAAACCTGGTATTGGAACTATCTCCTTACAACATCACAATAAACGCCATTGCACCGGGCGCTACCATTACCGAACGAACGAAGAGCGATCCCGATTATGAAAAAACATGGTCGGGCATTACCCCCATTGGAAAACCTGCAACCACCAAAGACATTGCTCATGCTGCGCTCTTCCTAGTGTCACAAGAAGCCGGGCACATCACAGGTCAATCATTAATAATTGATGGAGGCTGGACAAGTGTGAGTCCTTCACCCTATTGAGGTACGATTTTCAAAAGTGCGAAGTACGAATTTGAAAAGGTCTGGTTAAATTGTGTGGCTTATAGCAAAGGAAGTAATTTTGAAGCCATGATTCAGTTTACCACCACACTTTATAAATTTGATAAACAAGGTGAAAAAACCGGCTGGACGTATTTCGAAATCTCCGCCAAACAAGCGCACCAGCTTAAGCCCAATTGTAAAG
>CAZNRJ010000007.1:24232-27177 GCA_964574945.1 uncultured Ohtaekwangia sp.
TTTCGTTTCGTGTAAAAGGCTCCATTGATACATTCACGTTTCAAAAAACTGCGTTGTTGCCTATGGGAGACGGAAAATTTATTATGCCTTTCAATGCAGCCATGCGAAAAGCAACCGGAAAAAAATTGGGCGATAAAATAAAAGTAGCACTGGAAGCCGATGACCGCAAGCTTGAAATCTCGGCCGACTTAATGAAATGCCTGAAAGAAGACCCCATTGCCATGGAATTCTTTTCGTCCTTGCCCAAATCGCATCAAAACTATTATAGCAAATGGATAGAGAGCGCCAAAACCAAACAAACCAAAACCAAGCGCATTGTAGTTTGCTTAATCGCGTTTGTTAAAAAACAAAGCTTTGGCGAGATGATGCGGAGCTACAAAGACATTGAGGTTTGACTACTCAAAATTAGTTTTCAGAAATTCCAGCAAATACTCATTAAACAAATCAGGATTTTCCAAATTACTCAAGTGCCCTGCCTCTTCAATTATATGCAGCGCTGATCCCTTAATTGACTGATGTATTTTTTCTGCCGTTTCGGGTGTGGTAACTTTGTCTTCCTTCCCAACAAGAATAGCAACCGGAATTTTTATCTTCTTAAGCGAAGAACAAGTCTCCTTTCTGTCGGCCAACGCCTGAAGCGTGAGACAAATGTTTTCTGGTTTTGATTTTAGAATCGTTTCTTCAATAAATAAAACTTCATTCATTTTCCTTTCTAAGGAAGCCGGTGCAAATAAATTCTTCAACGACTCTTGTGCATAGACTTCTAATCCATTTCGTTGAATAAAGTCAATTGTTTTCGTTCGTTTTTCTTTTGCCTCAGCGCTATCGGCAGCACACTGGGTATCGCATAATAACAGCCCGGCAAACCGGTCCGGATGTTTTTTA
This sequence comes from uncultured Ohtaekwangia sp., assembly GCA_964574945.1. Classification (GTDB taxonomy): domain Bacteria; phylum Bacteroidota; class Bacteroidia; order Cytophagales; family Cyclobacteriaceae; genus ELB16-189. The sequence goes on from CAZNRJ010000007.1 coordinate 25,118, forward strand.
ATTGCATGGAGCGCAATGTATCCGCCCATAGACAACCCTGCTACAATTGCTTTTTCGATATGAAGCTCATCCATTAAAGAAATTAAATCATCGGCAAATTGTGAGATACTAAATTTAGGTGTTCCTGCTTCCGTTTCGCCATGGCCGCGCACATCATAGGCAATGAGCCTGTAATTTTCCTTTATCGCTGCCAACTGTTTTTCCCACATCCATTTGTTGAAAGGAAATCCATGAATAAAAATCAAGGGAAACCCCGTGGGTGATCCTGCTTCCAGGTAGCTTACCTGTATCTCATTTACCTGAATGCTCTTAGCTTCTAATGTCATTTTTATTCTATTAAACTATTAATATCTATTTAGGTCTTTCCAGGCAGCCATCATAGAAAACACTTAGTTTCTGAATGTCTGCCATAAATAATTTATTGATCACCGCCACATCATTGAATATAATTTCCTTAGCCATTGTCATGGATTTAGAAGCAATCACAATAATTCCTTTATCTCCATACCGTGCACCTGCTTTAATAATACCTTCTTTCCTAAGCTTGGAAAGATTTACAGAATGCTCTTTAAAATAAGTCTGCTCATTAGGTTGCTTGGTTGCATCCCACGAACTCCCTATCGTATAAGTAACAATGTACAGGCTATCCAACGTGCTTTCTGTTTGAGCATCAGTTCCTAAACTTGCCAACAAACAGGGTACAATCAATAATGATTTCATGGGCGATCAATTTTACAAGGAAATTAACGGATCGCGCCAGTCAATCAAATACCTATTTGCGGGATATTGAAAAGACTATTTCAATTTGTCTTTCATACCACCATACAGCACATCTAAAACTGTGCCTTCTGAAAGAAATTTTTGTGGAAAAGGAAGTTCCACCTTCGATGCTTCGTTAAGTTGAGCCATCGCATCTGCCGGAATCTCAAAATTTAAACATCCCAGCACATCTTCTGCCTGGCTCACTTTGGTAGCGCCCACAATCGGAATCACCGATTGATTTTTATGTTGACGCGTCCAGTTGATGGCAAGTTGAGAAGCCGACACCCCAAGCTGGGCAGCAATCTCCACAACTTTCTGAGCAATCATAGTTGCCCTGTCACCAAGACGAATGCTGGTTTCAGGCAACCGGCCTTTATCACCTTTCAAATATTTTCCCGTAAGGGCACCACCGCCCAGCGGAGCCCAGGGGGTTACTGTCATTCCAAATGCTTTTGCCATTGGCATCAACTCCGCTTCTACCGTTCGCTGCAGTAAACTGTATTCAATTTGCAATCCAACAAATTGATTCCAGCCACGCAGTTGCGCCATCGTATTTGCCTGGCTCACTACCCAGGCAGGTGTATCGCTAATACCGATATAATGAACAAGTCCCCGGCTAACCAAATCTTCAAGTCCTTTCATGATCTCTTCGGTAGGTGTCCAGCCATCCCACGCATGCACCCAAAGCAAATCGATATAATCGGTATTGAGCCGCCACAGACTATCCTTTACACTGCGCATCATGTTCTTGCGATGGTTGCCTGCAAAGTTTAAGTCGCCCGCGCGGTCGCGGAGAGAATATTTTGTTGCCACCACAAAATGGTCGCGGTCTTTGGCAATAAAGTCGCCCACAAATTTTTCAGACGTTCCTTCCGTATAGCGATTGGCCGTATCAATAAAATTGCCTCCGGCATTTGCGTAAGCATCAAATATTTGCTGGCTAAGTTGTTTATCGCAGCCCCATTTCCATTCGGTGCCAAAGCCCATGGTGCCCAAGGCAAGTTCAGAAACCCGCAACCCGGATTGACCCAGTAGTTTATAATTCATAGAAGTGATTGATTCGTGATGAAACAAGCCAATTATTGGCAAAAAAGTTTAGAAATGAGCCTTAATAATCCAATATGTTGACAACTTTAATTCTAAGTTTTGCACAATTGCAATTCTCTTTTACCTTTGCAGTCCTTAAAAAGGGAGCTTTCCCGATAGCGATCGGGATTTCGCTTTAAAAGAATAAAAAAAACATTGGGAGCTTAGCTCAGCTGGTTCAGAGCATCTGCCTTACAAGCAGAGGGTCGGGG
>CAZNRJ010000008.1:0-11321 GCA_964574945.1 uncultured Ohtaekwangia sp.
GGGCAGGAAGAGCAAAAAGGCGGAAGAAGGTGCAGAAGAGGTCTCTGAAGAAGTAACAGCTTCGGAAGAAACAGAAAAGAAGCCAAAGAAGGCGGCAAAAAAAACTGCTAAAAAGAAAGACTAAGTGTCCCGATATGTTCGGAACATATATAAAAAGGGATTGGACGAAAGGTTCAATCCCTTTTTTATTGTTATTATGCCTTAGAAATCGGTTGTTTAAATTTTAACTTTGAAAACAGCGGGCAACCTCTTTAAACACGGTATTTTTGCTAACCATTAACCAATAAAATTTGAGCACAAAAGCATATTTACTTCTTGCCGATGGACTTCTGATTGAAGGCAAAGCCATTGGTAAAATTGGTACTTCCGGTGGCGAGATTTGTTTTAATACCGGAATGACGGGCTATCAGGAAATTTATACTGATCCCTCTTATTACGGGCAAATAATCGTAAACACCACGGCTCATATTGGTAACTATGGGACCGTTTCTGATGAGCAAGAATCGAACGCTCCAAAAATCAGTGGCATTGTAGTAAATGAATTTTCGGAAGAGTTTAGCCGCAAGACAGCAACAGAAAGCCTGCAGCAATATTTAGAGAAGCATAATGTAGTAGGTATTGCCGATTTGGATACGCGCAAATTAGTGCGCTACATCAGAAGCAAGGGTGCCATGAATGCATTGATTTCTTCTGAGTTTACACCCGATCAAATGAAGGCAGAGTTGGCGAAAGTTCCATCCATGGATGGGCTGGAGTTATCCTCGGTGGTAAGCACTCAGAAACCTTATTTCTTTGGTAATCCCAAAGCGTCCATAAAAATTGCAGCGTTAGATTTAGGCATCAAAACTAACATCTTAAGGAATCTTGCCAATCGCGATTGTTATGTTCAGGTTTTTCCTGCTAAAACTACATTCGCAGAAATGGATAAATGGGAACCGCATGGATATTTTATTTCCAACGGACCTGGCGATCCATCTGTGATGGAGTATGCGATTAAGACTGTTAAAGAAATTCTTGCAGCGGATAAGCCTGTTTTTGGAATTTGTTTAGGACATCAATTACTGGCGCTCGCTTGTGGAATCTCAACGTATAAGATGCATCATGGGCACCGAGGTCTCAATCACCCGGTGAAAAATTTACTTTCCGGATTGAGCGAGATGACTTCCCAGAATCACGGATTCGCGGTAAGCGAAAAAGATATTGAGAAAAACCCGGATGTTGAAGTAACGCACATCCATTTGAACGATAACACAATCATGGGAATTCGATTGAAAAGCAAAAAAGCTTTTTCAGTTCAGTACCATCCGGAAGCTTCACCCGGGCCGCACGATTCAAGGTATCTGTTCGATCAGTTTCTGGAGATGGTAAAAGAAGAAGAATTAGTGAAATGAAATAATACTCAAGCCAATAATTGGCTACAAATTGTAAATCGCAAATCTAAAATCTAAATAGTTATGAGTTTAATTGAAGGAATTTTTGCCCGCCAAATTTTTGATAGCCGCGGCAATCCAACTATCGAAGTGGATGTAGTTACTGAAAGTGGGGCCTTTGGTCGGGCGGCCGTTCCGTCAGGTGCATCAACGGGTACGCATGAAGCCGTTGAGCTACGCGATGGCGATAAGAAGAAGTACATGGGTAAAGGTGTGCTCAAGGCTGTTGAAAATGTAAACTTAAAAATTGCTTCCGAAGTAGTGGGCCTTTCTGTATTCGATCAAAACCTGATTGATAAGGTAATGATTGAATTAGATGGAACTCCAAATAAAGGAAAGCTTGGCGCGAACGCGATCTTAGGTACTTCGTTGGCCGCGGCAAAAGCAGCAGCGATGGAAGCAGGCCAATCGTTATACCGCTACATTGGTGGCGTAAATGCAAACACGTTACCTGTTCCGATGATGAATATTTTGAATGGCGGAAGCCACGCAGATAACTCAATCGACTTTCAGGAATTTATGGTAATGCCTGTTAAAGCCGATACGTTTTCAGACTCACTTCGCATGGGTACGGAAGTATTCCATACGTTGAAGAAAGTTCTTCATGAAAAGGGTTTTTCAACTAACGTAGGTGACGAAGGGGGTTTTGCGCCTAATATTAAATCCAATGAAGAAGCCATTGAAATTGTATTAAAAGCTATTGAGAAGGCAGGCTTTAAGCCAGGTGTGGATATTTTTATCGCGATGGATGCGGCCAGTTCAGAATTTTATGATGCTAAATCAAAGAGCTACATCTTCAAAAAATCTGACGGCAAAAAACTGAAGTCAGAAGAGATGGTAGAGTATTGGGCTAAATGGGCGAAGAAATATCCAATCATTTCTATTGAGGACGGTATGGCTGAAGAAGACTGGACCGGTTGGAAAGGGTTGACTGATAAAATCGGGGATAAAGTACAATTAGTGGGTGATGATTTGTTTGTTACTAACGTTGATTTCTTGCAAAAGGGAATTGACATGGGTGTAGCCAATTCCATCCTTGTGAAAGTAAACCAGATTGGTTCTCTCACCGAAACAATTAACGCAGTAAACTTAGCTAAGCGAAATAGCTACAAGAGCATCATGTCACATCGCTCAGGCGAAACGGAAGACAGCACGATTGCAGACTTAGCCGTTGCATTAAACACGGGTCAGATCAAAACAGGTTCTGCTTCACGCTCTGATAGGATGGCGAAATACAATCAGCTAATCCGCATCGAAGAAGAGCTTGGGGAGACAGCTTACTTTCCAGGAAAGAATTTCTAAGTTTTTTATAACAGTATAACATAAAAGGCCAGGCATTGTCTGGCCTTTTGTTTTTTAAGGCTAAAACCTATTCCTATTCTGGGAATAATGATCTCAATTCGGCCTGTTTTGAGGGGTAATTCTAATCGGTAGACTTTATAAAAGCTATTTTTTGAGTCAAAATCAGGGATTATAGCATTTAAAACGCCCTATCATAAGATCAGTTTGATTATTGCCATAAGAGCGGGAGGGATGCTCGACTAAACGAAGTGTCCTGAGATTATGGAAGGAAATATGATGATGTTTTCGTTTGTGCTAATACTGGTGGTGGCGGGAGGTTTAATCCTCTTCATCGTGCGCGAACAATTTTCAGATGCTGACTTTCAGCATAGCCTGGTGGGGGTGTGGTTTAACGAACATCTTAATGTGAGAATCCTGATGTATGATGTGGATTCTGTTTTCCAGGGTTCGGTTGTTTGGGCAGATAGCCTCAACAACTCGATTCTGGGAACACGTGTGGTTGAAAACCTTCGGGTAGGATTCTTTAAAATCTGTAAAGGAACCTATGTAGACCCGGTGACTTCGAAAGAGTATGATGTGAAGCTGCAGCTCAAAGGCAAGACGGTTATGAAGTTAACCGCCTTCGACAAGGGGACTCACAACGAGGCCTTCTCACAGGAATGGAAACTGCTTAAATCTTAATATAAATCAGGCCGAAAGGCCTGATTTTATTTTCCCCTCTTGTCGTAAATAAATCTCTTCATACTCTTAGCAATTTGCTTTATTTCGGTTGCTTTCCATTATAGCATAAGACGCCTAAAATTTACTTGGCATATAGTGTAGCGAAAACTTAATTCTGCAACACACTGGAAATGAAATACATCAGTTTGCCATTAGAGTGTATGCACAAATTCGATTTTTAACATGTTGCAAAACTTTATTTTCGCTACACTAGATATATCTGTGATTTAATGGGAGGAAAGGGATGCCATATACGGTTACGTCACCGACAAAAAGATTATTGAACAATAACTATTGATTTTGATAGGAATAGTACGGTTTTCAATGATTTGATTCAAATTGACTAACTCAGGTTCATAAATATTTAGAAATTTGGTTATATTGCCCTTATCCGGATTGTACCTTTCATGGTTCTAATTGTTCCAGATTATAGTAACAATTAATAAAAGTTGAAACAGTAGGGCTGAATAGAACACAAGTGGATGGTAAATACTGAATAGTGTGATTTCAATGGTGTCATTCTATTAAGAGTATAATATGAGCACTTTTCTACTTCGTTTATTGATTCGGCTACTTCAAGTAAGCCTTACTCAGGTCAATTGCTTTTTTAGTCAAACAACCTTGTTTATGAGATCACTAATAATCGTTTTCTTGATCTTGTTGACATCGTTTCCTTTATTTAGCCAGTTATCAAATATCGAATGGCAGTTTTCGCGGGATATAGAATATGTTGATGTTATTACATCTGTTCTTGAAACTCAAGACGGTGGGTACTTGATTATAGGAGAACGGGGAGATAACTATGAGTACAATCTTATGGGCTTTGCTAGACAGTATGCAATAAAACTCAATAGCTCAGGGCAAATGCAATGGGAATTGGATTTAGGAACACCAACGTATGATCCACATATTAATCCGAACTACGATATCAATGCAATCCAAGCAATTGAACTTAAAAATAATGGAGGCTTCATTGTAAAGAGATCTACGGGCACTGTCTTAAAAATAAGCAGTTCTGGGGTAAGCGGAGCCACCTATAACACCCCAGATCAATTGCTTGACATTGAATACTTCAATGATCAAATAGTTGTATTGCTCCCTACAAAATTAGTAACATTAAACACAAATCTCGTACAGACAGCAATCAAAGATATTTCTTCAATAGGTATTGCTGTTGACATGACTAAGGATTGGAATAATCAAGGAGTTGTACTTGGTCTTAATAATGGCGCCACAGGAAAATTGGCTTGCGTAAAGCTTGATGGAACCGTTATTTGGAGTAAAACATTTAACTCAAAGAAGGTTCAAAGAGTATTTCCATTTATGTCTAAGTTTAAAAGCAGTTTAATAGACTATGCTTCTTTTTCTGTTGTTGATTCCGAAACTTATTCTAGAAATATAAATGAGGATGACTACATGGTTGTCGGAAAATCAGGCACTAGCTCATGGCTTAGGGTTGGAAGTTTTTATGGATAGGACATCGAAACCACGAATGCCAACCAAATTGTCTCAATAGCGACTACAAGAGATGGACGAATTCTAATGTCTAGAGTTGATGCAACGACTATGTTGAATGCTAATTTAGGCACTATTTGGACTACAACTCAAGTAAAGAATGTAGGTGTTTATATGAAAACTGACGGGTCTATTATTTACTATGGCGAACAAGATTTTAAAGTGGTGAAGACAAAGCCTACGAAGTTTTTTAATTCTGAAATTTTTAACATTGTTGGCTATGAAACTGATACGGAGATTGAAGATCAGGGGTATGGCGGTGGTGGAGCCAAAGGCTTGGATTTTGCTGCTTCTATGTTTTTTGACAATAATAAAGATGGTAAGTTAGATTATTACAATATAAGTAATAATCGCAGATACTTTTATGCCGATTATCAGATAAATACATCCAGAACCCTTAATACATTATTAAGCCAATCCAACAATAAATTTTCTGTTCAGAATATGAATTTGATAATACCTGGCCCCGGTGCATATACCGAGCTTGACACTTACATTCCTTTTAACTTTCACATAGAGGACATAGATAATGATGGCTCTAACGAACTATTTAATAACACACTAAATAACATTAACCCCGCCAGTGGTCAGTTAAGTGCCCAGTCATCAAATTTACCCTTGTTTGACAAGCCAGCACAAACAAACACAAAATTTGCTGATTTTGATAACAATGGACTCGTTGATGTTTTTCGTAATAATGATGGTATTTATCTTCAAACCGGTGTCAATAATTATGTAAGGCATGCAGCGTCATCAGGAGTTGCTGGCAACATATCATCTCCAATTTTGATTGACCTCAATAAAGATGGTCAAATCGACATCATTGATGTGTCCAGTAAAATTATTTACATCAATCAAAATCTAAATTTTACTAATCAGGGGACCTTAACGTATAACCCGGTATTCGCAATTGAACTCAATGGTGACGATCAAATTGATTTTATTGTTAGAAATGGAGCTACATATTATACATGTATTAATAATGGCGCTTTTAATTTTACATATAGTCTTTTAAGTCTTCCAACCCCAATTTATCCAGTTGGTGATATTAATAATGATGGTTCTAGTGATCTAGCGGGTGGTAATTCAATTTACTTTAACAATGGTCAAGGGAGTTTTACAAATCAATTTAATAGTGATTATTATCTGCCTGGGCTGGATGCTATAAAAAGTATTGCTCCAGGAAATTTTGATGATGATGGAGATTTAGATCTGGCTGTGTCGGACAGTTACCAAATAGTTTTTGTGAAGAACAATCAGTCGGTGTCAAATCAAAAACCAACAGCTCCTATAAATTTGACATCTACAAAGTCATCGAATACAGTTACTCTTAATTGGGGAGCGGCTACAGATGACACCACTCCGGCAGCATCACTGACTTATAATGTCTATGTAAAAAATGGATCACAATTCATAGCCAACGCCAATTCTTTAAGCAACGGAAAGAGAGTATTGGTAAATGAAGGAAATTCTGGTCTGAATAAATTTTATAAACTAACAGGGCTTCCGGTGGGTACCTATACATGGAGCGTACAATCAATCGACAAATCTTTTGAGCCTTCAGCATTTGCGGCTGAACAAACCTTATATATCACAAACAATCCCACTAACATTGCGCTTAGCAATGCAACAATTGTTGAAAACAGTGTGGCAACCATTGGCACGTTTACAACAACCGATCCGGATGCTGGAGAGACATTTAGCTATTCATTTGTTGCAGGAACAGGAAGCACGGATAACGCTCTCTTCAAAATTGCGGGTAACACATTAAGCGCACTAACCGCAGGCTCTCTTGATTTTGAAACCAAGGCATCTTACTCGATACGAGTACGATCTACAGATAGCAGACAAGGTGTTTTTGAAAAAGTATTCACTATTTCTGTTACGGATGTACAGGAAGCAGCAACAGATATTTTTTTTAGCGCATCGAGCATTGAAGAGAACAAGCCCATTGGCACGGAAATAGCAAGCTTAACTAATAATGATCCGGATGTTGGAGATGTTCATCTTTTCACATTAGTTAGTGGAACTGGAGGTACGGACAATTCTCAATTTGAGATAGTCGGAAACAAACTTAAGTCTAAAGCAGTTTTTAACTATGAAATCAAAAACTCCTATTCAATCCGCATCCAAACAAATGATCAAAATGGAAATACCTTCCAAAAGATAATTTCTATTGCAGTAATCGATATTAATGATTTGTTGAAGCCAATAATAAATACTCCGTCTCTAACTAGCCAGACCGGATTTACGCTAAGTTGGCCCATCGTTGAGGGTGCTTCAACCTACGAATTAGAAATTTCGACTGGTAACTTTTCTGATTTTATCACCGACTATAATCCCAAAGTGATAACCGGAACATCAACCACCGTAACAGGGTTAATCCCGGGTACGATTTATAACATAAGGGTGCGAGCTGTTCACTTAACCTTCAAGTCCCCTAATTCGGATGTGATTGCGCAGATAACGAAGCCCGCTAATCCGGTGGCGTTAGACCCTGCACAAATAGATGTAACGAGTTTTAAGGCTGGATGGACCGCTCCTGTGGGCACCGATAGGTATGAGTTTGAATTATCCGAAGGGGCAGGAGTATTTACTACCTTACCTGACTATCCTAAAACGGTAACCGGAGCATTAGATATTGTTGTAACAGGCCTAACCGCAAAGACGGTTTATAAATACAGAGTACGGGCGATCAATTTAGCGGGTGCTTCAGGAAACTCAAATGAAAAATCTGTTGAAACATTGCAAGTTCAGAATAGCAATCCTCTTTCCATTTCAAGTCCTTTAGTGAGTAGTGCAAAAATTTCAGTAAATGTTACGGGAGGCTCAGGCACCCGAGTGATTAAGTTTTATTCAAAGAAAATAACCGCACCTACCAGTTCATTTGTTGAAAAGGTGCTAACCTCTGCAGCAGATGCATTTGAGACTACTGTAAGTACAACAGATTTTGATGAACTTGGGCTAGAGTATTATTTCACCGCCTTTGATGGATCGGTATCAACACCAGTGGAAACAGCGCATGGATATATTTATCAAACTGTTGGGTTAAATACATTCTCTGCAATCCCGTTTAGTTCCAATCTTAATGGCAGCGCGGGTACGTACGAGATGTTTTCGGTGCCCTATGAGATTACTGAAAAGAGTATAGCCAGTAACTTTGATGAACTGGGCGCACCCGACAAAACAAAGTGGCGCTTGCTTCGCTACCAGGGTGAAAAGTATATTGAGTACCCGGATAACATTACAACCTTGGATATAGGAAAAGGATACTGGTTTAATGCCTTGCAAAAGATAGACATTAAAACAGGAGAAGGTAAAGTAACAAGTGCCAACCAAACATCACCGTGTACTATGACGTTTGCCCAAGGCTGGAACCAGATTGGCAATCCTTATCCGTTCAACATCGATTGGGAAGCAATTAAAGCTGCAAACACAGCAGCAGGTTTAAATTCACTTTGGTTATTTGAAGGCGGTAAGTATTTGAAGAAAGATGTGCTCGCCACCTGGAAGGGAGCGTTTGTGTTTAGTGATACTGGTGGAACGGTAAGTTTTCCGGTCTCAGCCAAGACAGTTTCACCGGGGCGCACCGCAAAAGAAGAACTAACACCAACATTGGATGAAGCGGCTTGGCAATTGCCCATTAAGCTAAGTTTAAATGGACTGGAACAAATCAGTGCGGTTGGAATGCATCCTGACGCAAGAGCTTCGAAAGATAAATTTGATGAGATCACGATCCCGCGTTTTATTGATTACCTGGAGATGAACACCTACCATGAAGAATTCTTTGCACACCACTTTGCTTCCGACATAGTTACTACTACTAATGAAACCAGTTGGTTGTTTACAGTTTCCTCCAATCAAAAAGAAGGAGTAGCTACATTATTGTGGAATCAACAAGCACTGCTTGGCAACCAATCGAGAATTGCATTGATCGATTTACAAGAACAGACATTGATCGACATGAAGACGATCGGTAATTATTCGTTTACCTGGAGTGAGGGAAGAAAGTTTAAGATACTGTATAGCAGGGAAGGTGAATTACTTCCGGGTGTAACCTTGTTGGGTAATGCCTATCCGAATCCCTTCAATACAGGCACAACCATTCCTTTTTTGTTAGAGGAAGATCAAACTCATGTTGAGGTTAGTATCTATGATTTACTTGGAAGAAAAGTTAAAACTCTCAGTCAACCGAATAGCAAAGCAGGCATTCGAAGTTTAGAATGGAATGGCAACAACGAACAAGGCTCAATGGTTGATGGTGGCCTATACCTCTATCAATTGAGAGGCGACAAGGGAATACTATCTCCTCCAAAGCGCTTGATAAAAAATTAGGAATAATGAAATACACTGGTCTTATGACTATTATACATAACCACACATCAAAATCACTTTCAGTTTTAATACTGTTAAGTGCACCTTTATTAGCAGGCGCACAGGAGTTCTCTATAAAGAAAGTCGAGCTTACAAGTGAAGCGGTTGTCCTTCATTACGACCTAATCGATACGGTTAAAGCCAGGACTTATACGATAAACTTATATAGTTCAAAAGATAGCTACCTCGCGCCTTTACAAAAAGTGAAAGGGGATGCTGGACTTGAGGTAAGACCTGGGTTAAACAAAAAAATTGTTTGGAGTTCTAAAGAAGAATTAGGGGCAGCATTCCGAGGGGATATTGAATTGGAAGTTCGGGGCCGGGCATATATTCCGTTTATTAAGTTTGACGGGTTTCAAGATGAGCAAGTGATCAAACGTGGAAAACCCAAGACAATGATCTGGTCTGGTGGTACAAGACAAAATATTTTAAACTTCTCTCTATACAAGGGAGACGAGTACATAGATGTTATTCCTAATGTGGCCAACTCTGGTAGCTATGATATGGTTATACCAACATCAGTAAAACCTGGAAAAGGATATTACTTTCTAGTGTCAGATTCCAAGAATAAAGATCAGGTGATGAAGACAAATACGTTTCGGGTAAAAAGGAAAATTCCTCTGGGACTGAAGCTTTTACCATTTGTGGCAATTGGAGTTGCCATTCCTTTTTTAGGCGGCTCAGATGGACCAAGCGAACTTGAAATGCCTAGTGACCCTCCTGGATCAAGTAATTAGGAATTGGAAACGAACTATAATTAACTAATTAAGGTATGAAAACCGCCATTGTAATTGTTCTCTTATTTAGTTCAAACTTTGTGTTTTCACAAAGTTTTAGCAGAAAAACGAATGCCATTAGCTTGGATTATACGCTTGTACAAGGGAGTACCTCATTGCCCGATATTTCATGGACTACGCCAAGAACAGAATCCTCTGTGAGTGCGGAAGAGGCAATCACAATAGAAGCAATAATTATGTCGGATGTTCCCTTGAAGGAAGTTAAATTAATAATAACAAATGGTACCGAAACAAGAGAGAAACGAATTACTCTTAATGAGAATGATCGGGAAGCGCTTATTAAGCAAGCATTCACTTTTTTGAAGGGCGAGAACACTATCCAACTGGTAGCCATAAATAGTACAGGTGGAAGAGTTAGTAGCACACGAAATGTTCTAATTGGTGCAGACGAATTGGCGATAGCTATAGACGCCAATAGAAAAGATTACGCATTGATCTTTGCCACCGATAATTATGAAAACTGGAGTGACCTTGTTAATCCAATAAATGACGCAAAAACGATTGAAGGTATTTTAAAAGATAAGTATGGGTTTCAGACTGAAATTATTCTTAATGCAAGCCTGGAGGAAATGACTGCAAAGCTTTACGATTACAATACAAAAAGATTCAACCCACAAGATCAACTATTTGTCTTTTTTGCAGGACATGGATATTACGATGAAGTGCTTGGTGAGGGTTATGTGGTGGCAAGTAATTCGTTGATGAATGACAAGGGAAAAAATAGTTACCTCGCCCATAGTATTTTAAGGCAGCGATTGGAAAACATAAAATGCGAGCATATTTTTCTTACGATGGATGTTTGCTTTGGCGGCACATTCGATCCGGTTCTGGCCAAAGCCAGGGCTGGCGAGGCCATGGACGAAGCGACAGACACACAGTATTTGGTACGCAAGCTCACCAAACGAACACGTAAATACTTAACCAGTGGTAGTAAGCAATACGTTCCAGACGGAGTGCCAGGTAGACACTCGCCTTTTGCAGCTAAGTTTATTCAATCTTTGCGTGAAGTAGGTGGTGGAAGTGGAAGAATTCTTACTCTGCTGGAGATGAATACGTATTTTCAAAAGCTCCCAACAGAGCCTCGCTTTGGTGGTTTTGGTACGGATGATAGCGCCAGTGATTTTGTATTTGTTGCTAAAAATTGAGTAAGCCATACTTTTGACTTAAAAAAATGTGTTATCTT
>CAZNRJ010000008.1:11331-23119 GCA_964574945.1 uncultured Ohtaekwangia sp.
CCCACCCATCCTCAAGAACTTTTATTTTGTAACCGGCATCTGTTTTTTTATATGGATGTTGTTCCTGGATTCCAATGATTTGATTTCACGTTTTAAAATGACTGCTAAACTTGGCAGCTTAGAGAATGAGAAAGAATTCTATTTGGAAAAAATAGGTGAAGTTGAAAAAGACCGCACTGAATTAATGACGAATAAAGAGTTGCTGGAGAAGTTTGCCCGGGAGAAATATTTAATGAAGAAGGAGACGGAAGATATCTTTATTATTGAAGAGAAGTAGTGTGAAGAAGTTAATTCTATTACTTATATGTTTTGGAACATTCACTGCCTATGGTCAGTGGGGTCAGGAGGAAATGGATAAAAAGCCTCCCTTTAAAGATCGAATCTTTACAGGCGGAGGATTGGGATTAAGTTTTAGCAGCAGCTATGATTTTTTTTCACTGTCACCAATAATCGGGTATCGGGTTAATCAGCGCCTCGCCACCGGATTAAGTATTATCTACAGGTACACAAAATACAAATATGTAACTCCTAATATTTCTACAAATGATTGGGGAGTAAGTCCTTTTGTCAGGTATCAGATTCATGGCCCGATATTTCTTCATGCTGAATATGAATATCTGAATAATGAGTATGTAACGTATAGCGGGCAATCCGTACGCAAAAGTTTCAGCAGCTTTATGGCTGGGGGTGGGGTCTTTCAGCCTATTGGCAGGCATGCAGGATTTTTCGCCATGGCGCTCTATAATTTCTCGTACCGAAATCCTTCTGGCCCTAATGATTATTATCCCTACTCCAGCCCATTTGTATTAAGAGTTGGAATAACTGCGGGATTTTAGAAAGTTATATTCAATTTCTTTCCAAGCTCTCTGAGATCTTCTACCACTTTGTCATTTAGCGGAAGTCCATTCTTTCTTCTTTCTTTTTCACTTTCCCTTTCGGGATCGCCAGGAATGATCAGGTGATCTTGTCCTTCAATAGTTTTCGCGGCACGGAAGCGGGTGATCCAATTATCCATGTGTTGTTTAAAATCTTTTGTTGGGCGAAAAGCATCCACACGCATCGCACCAAAAAAATGTCCAATCCCTTCTCCAACGGGGTCTGCAGGCGGTGCAAGAAAACTAACAAAAGGGGGAACCCACGGTCCATAGTTGGCACCACTTAACACAGCCGAAAAAATATCTACCCACGCACCCAAACAAAATCCTTTATGGCTTCCATGTTCGCGATCGCTTCCAAGGGGCACTAATGCTCCGCCATCCTTTAGTTCATTGGCATTGGTTGAAACACTTCCGTCTTTCTTTTGTATCCATCCTTCAGGGGCATCCTGATTTTTTCGCTGCAAGATTTCGAGTTTACCATTCGCTGCGGTGGTAGTTGCAAAGTCTGCTATAAAAGGAGGTTGATCACCGGCAGGGATAGCCACACAAATGGGATTGGTACCTAAAAGTCGTTCAACCGAAAAAGTAGGGGCCACTAACGGACTTGCATTTGTCATAGCCATCCCGATCATATCATGTTCAAGCGCCATCATAGCATGATGCCCGGCAATACCAAAGTGATTTGAATTTTTTACGGCCACCCAACCGGTGCCGACATTTTTAGCTTTTTCAATTGCTATTTGCATAGCTTTAGGAGCCACTACTAAACCCAGTCCACCGTCACCATCCACTACGGCTGTACTTGGTGTTTCATGAACTACCTGAACATTGGGCGTACTGTTAATTCGTTTTGCTTCCCATAGCCGCACGTAGCCTGACAAACGGGCAAGGCCATGTGAATCAATACCGCGCAAATCTGCATTCAACAAGACCTCAGCCGCTAATGTTGCCTCTGTTTTTGAACAGTTTATTTTAAGAAAAATATCAATGGCAAATTGCTTTAATTGGTTGTAGGGGAGCGTAAGTTCATTCATGCTACAAAAGTCTTCGATTGCAGGTAATAATCAAGATTTTACTAAAATTTATCCATGCTAATTATGGAAATTTACAAGGCCGGGCATCTTACTACCAAAATCTAAAATTCAATGAAAAATCAACTTGTATCAACAGCATTAGTAGTCAGTTCGTTAATGGCGGTCGGTCAGCCGGATAAGCCGATTGATTCCAAAATAACCGATGTAACCGTGTTCTTAAGCAAAGCACAGGTAACACGTGAAGGGAAAACCCGCATCGAGAGTGGTAAAACCAATTTGATAGTAACCGGGTTAACTTCTTTGTTAGATCCGGAGAGTATCCAGGTAAGTGGTAAAGGAAACTTTGTAATTCTTGGAATCAGCCATCAACAAAATTTTTTGAATGAATTTAATATGCCTAAGTCGCTCAAGGCATTAAAGGACTCACTCGAAACACTTCAGCGTCAGGTACTATTGGAGCAAAGTCAAAAGGAGATTTTGAACAAAGAAGAGCAGATGCTACTGAGCAACCAAAAAATTGGAGGCACCAATCAAAACCTTACCGTAGCGGAATTGAAAGCAATGGCAGATTTTTATCGCAGTCGGTTAGGTGATATTGTCACTTCCCGAATGAAGCAGGACGAAAAGATTAAGAAAATCAATGAACGCATTGCCAGATTAAACGCCCAGGTCAACGCCCAAAATGAATTGTATCGGAGAAACACAAGCGAAATCGTGGTGAGTGTTTCGGCAGATGCGGCTACTTCAGCTGACTTACAAATCAAGTATGTGGTGGCTAATGCGGGTTGGCATGCTGTTTATGACTTACGGGCAATTAATACGAAGAATCCTGTTCAGTTAAGCTATAAGGCAAATGTGTTTCAAAGTACAGGGGAGGAATGGAAAAATGTAAAACTTAAGCTGTCAACAGCTAATCCAAATCAAAGCGGGTTAAAACCGGAGTTGTATTCATGGTACCTGGATTTCTATAATCCGATTGTGTATGATCAGAAGAAACGTGAAAAGTCATATGCCGGTGCAGCCATGAGAAGTGCAGCTGCACCCAGTGAAATTGCAAAGGATGACGAAATGTTGGAAGCAACAACGGTAGTCGGATATACAACAACTGTACAGACTACGTTAAATACTGAATTTGATATTGCATTGCCTTATACAGTTTCATCTTCTTCAAAACCAACTATGGTTGATATTAGAATGTTTGATATGAAGTCGGAGTACATTTATTCAGTAGCGCCAAAATTAGACCATGATGCATTTTTGATTGCTAAAGCCACGGGTTGGGAGGAGTATAATTTATTGCCAGGCGAGGCGAATATTTTCTTTGAAGGCACTTTCGTGGGAAAATCATTCATTGATCCAAATAATATCAAGGATACACTTTCTGTTTCGTTAGGTCGTGATAAGCGAATTGTTGTGAAAAGGGAAAAATTGAAAGACCTTACTTCACGCAACTTTATTGGCTCGACCAAGAAAGAGAATTATGCCTGGGAAATTTCTTTGCGCAACACTAAATCAGAAGCTGTTAAGATTATTGTGGAAGATCAAATTCCGGTTTCTCAGAATACGCAAATTGAAGTAGCCATGCTGGATAATGGAGGGGCTCAATACAATAAGCAAACAGGTAAGTTAACATGGGAGTTAGAATTGAAGCCGAATGAAACCAAAAAACTGGCTTATAAATTTGAGGTGAAATATCCTAAGGATAAGCAGATTTCGGGATTGTAAGAATTGAAATTTAAAAGTCGTTCGGGGTTAACTCCGGACGACTTTTTTATTCTTCGGCTAAACTTGCCAATACACCTTCCTTCAATGAATAGGACGAAACCCTGATGTGTTGAAATGAATAGTTAGAAATCAGAAATTTAATCAGGCAGCAAGCCACCACAATCATATCTACGCGCATTTCAATCATGCCTTCAATTTGCATTCGTGTAACCCGATCTTTCACAAGCAACTCTTTGTAGATTTCTTCAAAGGCGTTAAAGGTTAAAGGAGTTTCTGGTAAATCCCGTAAGGGGAGACCGTTGCGCATGCAATAGATGTCACTCAACGTATCAAACGTACCCGATGATCCGATCAGTTGATTGGGCTGATGAATTTTGAGTGCATCAAAAAGCAGGGTTAGTTCGAAAGAAAAGAATTGAAAAAGACTTTCTATCTCATCGGGTGAAATAGGATCGTGCTTATGAAATTTTTCTAACAAGCGCTGACCGCCAATCTCAAAACTATGGCTCCAGGATATTTTTTTCTCATTCCCGATAATAAACTCGACACTGCCGCCCCCAATGTCCATAATTAACGATTTCTCATCTCCCATGGCAATGGCAGCGCGTGCGCCTTTATAAATATATTCAGCCTCCTGCAAACCGGAAATTAACAACGTTTCTATTCCTGTTTCCTGTTCAATTCGTTTTACAACTTCTTTGCCATTTGTTGCATTACGCAAGGCACTGGTGCCGAAGGCAAGAATTGTATTAACACCCTGTTCTGTAGTTGTTTTTTTAAATGCGCTCATTGTGCATAGCGCCCTGGCGATGGCTTCTTCTGTAATCAGGTTTTGGTTTATTCCGCCTACACCAATTTTTACAGGCACTTTTTCACGATGGATTATATGGAAATACCCGGTAGCTGTTTCTGCGATAAGTAGGTGGAAGGTGTTGGTACCCATGTCAATTATGGCAACCTTATTTTTCATTGTGTAGTCGGGTTGTATTGATTAAGTCGGTAATTTAGCGCAGTAAATGGAAAAAAGAATACGATTTAAGCAACAGAGAAATGTAAATCTTGAACTCCATATGTGGCTACGTCTTTTTGCCTTTGTTTTGGATGTCTATTTGATACACGTATTGGTTAGACTATTATTTTCTTCTTTCTTTGATAGGACAGCACCATTGATTTCCATAATGATCTATTTTATATATTCTACTTTATTTGAGGCTTCGATTTTTCAGGCAACATTAGGAAAATGGTTTATTGGATTCAAAGTGTGTAACCGCGATCGAAACAGGCTATCGATTAGAAAATCACTTATCCGAAATGCATCAAAAATTGTTTCTATAATTTCGATCTTTGGATTTTTTATGATTGATGCCAATAGAAAACGACAAGCTTTGCACGACATAATTTCAAAAACCATTGTAGTCAGACGATATAGCCGCGTATAAATTATGACCAAACGAAAAGTTAACTCGGAAATTCTTCAACCTAAGTTTGATGAACTGGAAAGGAAAAATCAGGAATCATTATTAGGTGGTGGTGAAAAGCGAATTGAACAACAGCACAAGAAGGGTAAACTAACAGCTCGTGAACGTGTGCAGTTGCTTTTGGATGAAGGCTCATTCGAAGAGCTGGGAAAATTTGTAATGCATCGCAGTAAAGATTTTGGATTGGATAAAGAGCATTACCTGGGTGATGGCGTAATTACCGGGTATGGTACCATACAAGGACGATTGGTTTATGTTTTTTCACAAGACTTCACCGTTTTTGGTGGGTCACTTTCCGAAACTCATGCCGAAAAGATTGTAAAGATCATGGAACTGGCCATGAAGAATGGCGCGCCAGTGATTGGCCTTAATGATTCGGGGGGAGCGCGCATTCAGGAAGGAGTGGTTTCGTTGGGCGGCTATGCCGATATTTTTTATCGCAACGTGATGGCATCAGGGGTAGTGCCTCAAATCTCGGCTATCATGGGCCCGTGTGCCGGTGGCGCTGTGTACTCACCTGCCATGACAGATTTTATTTTCATGGTAGAGAATACTTCGTTCATGTTTGTTACGGGACCAAACGTAGTAAAGACAGTAACGCATGAGAATGTAACGGCTGAAGAATTAGGAGGGGCATCTGCGCACAGTACAAAAAGCGGGGTAACCCATTTTGCGTGCGCGAATGAAGCGGAGTGTATCAATCAAATCAAACAACTCTTTAGTTACGTTCCTCAAAATTGTGAAGACAGCGTTCCGCATCTTCCGTACACATTGGGTAATGAATCACGTCCGGTTTTAAATGAAGTTATTCCGGCTAATCCTAACCAACCCTATGATATTCGTGATGTAATAAACGGAGTGGTGGATGACCAATCCTTTTTTGAAGTGCATAAAAACTTTGCTGAGAATATTGTGGTTGGATTTTCGCGCCTGGCGGGAAGAAGCGTTGGCATAGTTGGTAATCAACCGGCATCGATGGCGGGGGTGTTGGATATTGATGCAAGCGTAAAGGCAGCGCGATTTGTTCGCTTTTGCGATTGCTTTAATATTCCGCTATTAGTGTTTGAAGATGTGCCCGGATTTTTGCCAGGTACCGACCAGGAATGGAATGCCATTATTTCGAATGGAGCCAAGTTATTGTATGCATTTTCGGAGGCTACGGTGCCACGCGTTACGGTAATCACGCGCAAAGCATACGGTGGTGCTTATGATGTAATGAATTCAAAGCACATCGGTGCCGATCTGAATTATGCCTGGCCAACGGCAGAGATTGCCGTGATGGGAGCGAAGGGCGCGGCTGAAATTATTTTCAAAAAAGAAATTTCGGAAGCTGAAAATCCCGAAACCAAACTGAGTGAAAAGGTAGATGAGTACACGCGCAAATTTGCAAATCCTTTTCGGGCAGCATTCAGGGGATACATTGATGAAGTAATTTACCCGGATCAAACACGTGAGAAGTTGATTCGTGCGTTTGCTATGCTCGAAAATAAAGCGGCTAAGCTTCCTAAAAAGAAACATGGAAATATTCCTTTATAAGATAAACTTTTTGATATGACCCTTCAGGAAGCTCAACTCCAGGTTGATCAATGGATAAAATTGCATGGCGTTCGTTATTTCAATGAGATGACCAACATGGCAATACTGACCGAAGAAGTAGGTGAGGTTGCCCGTATTATGGCAAGGCGATATGGCGAGCAATCTGAAAAGGAATCGGATAAGGGGAAAGATTTAGGCGAAGAAATGGCCGATGTACTTTGGGTGTTGATTTGCCTGGCTAACCAAACCGGTGTTGATCTCACCAAAGCCTTTCACCAAAATCTTGAGAAGAAAACCATTCGTGATAAAGACAGGCATCACCAAAATCCTAAACTTAAATGAAACAGATCAGTCTCGCTTTTCTATTGTTAGTTTTTTTTGTTTCCTGCAAGCAACATCCCGTTGCAGATCAGGTTGTTTTTGGAAAAGTGTGGACTGGCGATGACCAAACTCCCTGGGCAGAAGGTTTTGCAATTGTGAGTGATTCAATTGTAGAGGTTGGATCAGCGAGCGACATTAAAAAATGGATTGGCGAAGGGACCAAAAAGATGGAAGCTGCCCCGGGCAATCTCGTTATTCCCGGATTTATTGATTGCCATACTCATTTTATGGATGGTGGTTTTGCGTTGGCCTCCGTTCAACTGCGCGATGCAAAAACCAAAGAGGAGTTTATCAATCGCTTAAAAACTTTTACGGCAACTCAACCTGAAGGTAGTTGGATTACCCATGGCGATTGGGATCATGAAAACTGGGGTGGCGAGCTACCTTCACGTGATTGGATTGATTCCGTTACGCGTCATAATCCCGTTTGGATAAACAGATTGGATGGCCACATGCACCTGGCCAACACAGCGGCACTAAAGCTGGCCGGGATTGACGACCGTGTAAAGCCGGTTGATGGCGGTACGATTGTGCGGGATAAAAAGGGACGTATAACCGGGGTATTCAAGGATAATGCCCAACGGTTGATTGATCGTGTATTGCCGGCTCCAACTCCCGGGCAGGAAGATAAAGCGCTTCAGTCGGCCATGATTTACGTGGCTGAGCGAGGTGTAACTTCTGCGCACAACATGAGCGGTTATATGGATGTGTTTGAACGGGCCAGGAAAAACAACTCCTTAATTACGCGCATATATGCCGGCATGCCTTTACGCGATTGGCGTGTGTTAAATGAAAAGATACAGCAGCAAGGCCGGGGCGATAAGTGGTTGCGCATCGGAAACCTGAAAGGATTTGTAGATGGTTCGCTGGGTTCGCATACGGCTGCTTTCTACAAGCCATTTGAAGATACACCGGCCGATTCAGGTTTCTTTGTTATAGCAGAAGCAGAACTATACAAAAGGATAAAGTCGGCTGACAGTGCCGGGCTGCATATTATGACACATGCCATTGGCGACAGGGCTATTCACACGTTGCTTGATATTTACGAACGTGTGGCAAAAGAGAATGGCGCGCGCGACAGGCGTTTTCGTATTGAGCATGCCCAACACGTTTTGCCTGCTGACTTTCGCAGGTTCACTGAGCTTCAGGTAATACCCAGCATGCAGCCGTACCATGCCATTGACGATGGCCGCTGGGCGGAAAAAGTGATTGGCCCGGAGCGAATCAAAACCACGTATGCCTTCCGGTCTTTCATTAACGCAGGGGCTGGCCCGGCTTTTGGCAGCGATTGGTTTGTCGCTCCGCCTACACCTCTGGAAGGAATTTATGCTGCTGTTACGCGCCAGACTATTGATGGGAAAAATCCGGATGGCTGGGTACCCGAACAAAAGATTAGCGTGGAAGAAGCTTTGAAGTCATATACGATTCGTGCAGCCTATGCTTCGTTTGAAGAGAACATAAAGGGATCGATCAAACCTGGTAAGCTGGCTGATTTTGTTATCCTTGAAAAGAACCTGTTTGAAATCAAGCCTTCTGAAATAAGAAATGTTAAGGTGCTGCGTACCTCGGTGGGAGGTAAATTTGTTTATTCAGCCAATTAACAGATTAACTCATTGTTTACTAACCTTGGAATAACCGTGTACTGATCGGGTGTGAGGCAAAACTCAATGTCTTTATGAATGTTAAGCCGGTTCAACCGTTTTACATGGCTTGAATTTTTCAGGTAATCAACCATGTCTGCTTTTGCAAGGTTGTAAAGATGTTGGGCTGCCAGCGGTGCATCACAATCGGGCTCAATATGATTTTTGAGTTTTTCAACGATCGCGCCTGCAAACAAAGTGTCTTCCAGGTTTACTTTTCCCTTCCATCCGGCACATACAACCAGTATATTGTTATGGCTAAACAGCAAGTATTTAATGATGGAAGATAGATTTAAAAAACTTCCAATAATTACCTCTCTGGCAAGTTTTGATTTTTCAATCGCCTGTGTTCCATTGGTAGTAGTGAAGGCAATTTTCTGACCGGTAACCTCAGTGCCCATATATTCAAAAGGCGAGTTACCCTTATCAAAGCCCTCTACCTTTTTTCCATCACGCTCTCCGGAAGTAATGTATCCGCGCGATTTCATTTCCCGGCATTCCTCCTGACTGGCAAAAGGAACAATTCTCTCAGCGCCATGAGCAAAAGCCGTGACCATACAAGATGTAGCTCTTAAGATATCAACGATCACAATGGTTCTATCCTTAAGTGAATAGAGATGTATTAGTTCAGGAGTCAGGCAAACGTCTATGGTTTTCATTTTGAAAGGAGGCAGGGTGACGGGTAAACTTTGCAATTGCGATCTAAATGACTGGCTGACCTGGGATTCCCTTTCAACAGGGCCTGGCACCAATCTTCGCAACCTTTTTCTTTTAACCCAACTTTATAGTAGGCTATACCTCTGTTGTGAAGAGAGTTGTCGTGTTCCGGATTAAATTCGAGCGCTTTCGTAAAATCCGGGATGGCTGCATTCCATTGCGATTGTTTTAGATTGAGTGTTCCTCTTTTGAAATAAAAGAAATAGTTATCGTTTTCAATTTCTATCGCTTTGGTATAATAATATTTAGCTTTCTCTAAGCTATCCAATTGATCATAAATGTTTCCGACTTGAAAAGAGTATTCACTCTCCATGGGGACCGCTTTAATTAATTCTTTATAATCAACTAATGCCCTTTGGTACTGTTTTAGGTTTATCAGCGTAACTGCTCTGTTGTAACGATACGTTGTGTTATCTGAATACTGAGCGACCAACTTATTAAATATGGGTAAGGCAAGATCATACTTTTCCTCATCAATTAATTTTACGCCACGCTTGCTCAATTCTTCTTCACTTTGAGAAAAAACTGGGGCTACAATTAGTAGGAACAAAAAAATGCGAAGAAGCATAATCTATACAAAAGGTAACTTGGAGACAACGGCCTTCAACCCTTTTCCTCTCACATCAACAAATATTTCGGTATCTGCCGCAGCGTGTTGAGTAGTAACATATCCTAATCCAATTCCAATCCCAAGCAGTGGGGATATTGTCCCTGACGTTACTTTCCCAATGGTATTTCCTGATGCATCTTTTAGTAAATAATCATGACGGGGAATTCCCTTGTCAATCATTTTAAATCCTATTAATTTTTTTTCTACACCTGCCTCTTTTTGTTTTTTAAGATTGGCTGAGTTGGTAAAGTCTTTGGTGAACTTTGTAATCCAGCCTAAGCCCGCTTCAAGTGGCGAGGTAGTATCGTCAATATCATTTCCATACAGGCAAAATCCTTTTTCCAATCGTAGCGTATCGCGTGCGCCTAACCCTATAGGTTTTATGTTTTCTGATTGGCCGGCTTCAAAAATTGCATTCCATACTTTTTCAGCGCTGGCATTATCAACATAAATCTCGAAACCGCCTGCGCCTGTGTAGCCGGTATTGCTCATAATTACATTGGCTACACCGGCAAATTCACCCATTGCAAAATGATAATATTTGATAACACTCAAATCGGTTTTTGTAAGCTTTTGAAGAACGCCTGTTGCTTTAGGACCCTGCACGGCAAACAGGCACATGCTGTCAGAAATATTTTTTAATGTCGCTCCCTTAGAATTGTATTTTGAAAACCAGTTAAAGTCTTTTTCAATGTTGGATGCATTGACAACAATGAAGTAGTCATTCTCTTTTATCTTATAAACAATCAGGTCATCTACAATGCCACCCTGTTCATTTGGCAAGCAGGTATATTGCGCCTGGCCATCGATTAGCTTAGAAGCATCGTTGCTGGTGATTCGCTGGATTAAATCCAGTGCGTGAGGACCTTCCACTTTAAATTCGCCCATGTGCGACACATCGAAAACTCCTACGCCATTTCGAACGGCCATGTGTTCTTCTATATCAGAAGAATAACGAACGGGCATAATGAACCCTCCGAAAGGAACCATCTTGCCACCTAATTTTACATGCAAATCGTTGAGCGGTATTTTCTTATCCATAGCGTTTAATAAAGTCTGTAAAAGTAACGATTGATATTGATTTTAGCTCGATCCGATTGATGTGAATCCTACTTTTCGATGTCGAAAAAGTTTGGATTTTCAGCAATGTATGCGTTGAATGCCCGGGGTGGCAACAGGCGTTTCAGTTTCTCAAGGCTTTCATTGGCTTCATCATCGAAGCCGATAAGTGCGGCTTCTTTCACATACGCTTTTAATAGCTTTATGGAATTGGGCCTTGCCAAAATCCCGGACACAATAATGGAGTATGATTTAAGTCTGTCTGTTGTATCGGCCGAAAAGAATCTGGCTGAAGCGATTAGCCCTTCCTCAAAGTGTATGTTAGCTGTGCTTAAGAATTCGAATTTTAATGTAGCGGCCTCTGTGTTTCCTGCTTGCAAATCCTGTAATGCTTTTAAATACAGCAACTCATTTGGAAAGGCACCTTGAAAGGGAAGTGCTTTGTCGAGTTGTTGGGCATTAAAACTTTCCGGGTCTAACTCGGCTAATAACATCATGTTTAACAAAAGTATTTGGTTGTAGATATCTTTATCAGCAAGCTTTAATCCTTTCACATGCTTAATGATGTCAAATGAAATCCGGGCTTCATCCTGCTGATACCATTTCTTACTGAGATCAAGAATAGCACGCGCCTTAAGTTCCTCATTCTTAATAGTCGAAACTATTTTCCAGAATGCAGTGGTATCTGACTTTGAAATTCTATAGCGGCAATAATTATATTTATCGTTGT
>CAZNRJ010000008.1:23129-24243 GCA_964574945.1 uncultured Ohtaekwangia sp.
CTGGTAGAGTAAGCGCTTGTGCAGTGTTGGATTTTAAAACGTTAATTATTCTTTTTGCAAAGTTTACGTGTGAAGTATCAGTGGATTGGCGCACACTATCCCAAAGAATAAGTGCATTGGCAATGCTGTCTGCTTCCGTGTTTGCAAGCGCTTCATGGAACAATGCAAGTTGGATGTTTTTTCCTTTCGCGATTTCAAAATAATTGGCAGCAATCTGTGGATTCTTTTGCTCAAGGGCCCACGTTCCCAATAGATTGAAATATTTTCCTCTGCCAGACGAATAGGCGATCTCACGGGTGAGGTCAAATGCTTTTCGTACGGAGCCTTGCGCGTAGTAGGCGTGCGAGGCCGCAACCAATATGACTTCCTTAAAATAACTGTTGCTTGGCTTTCGGGTCAGCGCAACTACGTTGGAAAGTAAAGTTGTATCTACTTTTCCCTGCTGATTAATTAAGTAGTTGCACAGATACGTTGCTTTCGTTGCAGAGAAAGTAGTGTCTGTTCCAAGCGAGAACTGCAGTTCAATAGGAAGGTTTTGTACATTGGCTAACGCAAGGGCGTTAGCTCTTGGCCCTGCTTTATCAGATCCAATAAGTTGAAGTAAAGAGTCAGCTGGATAATTAATCTTGAACTTTGCACTGGCGCCAAGCAAGTTTGTTTCTGCTATGTTTTTAGTTTCTTTATAACTACTCGCCTTTTGGAATGACAGCAAAGCAGAGTCTGCCATCTTTAATTTCAGATATGCTAACCCCAATGCATTATCAACCGGACCACTTTCCGGAAATTTTGATTTTGCCAGCGTTAATACATCTGCGGCTTGTAATGGATTTCCATTGCGCTGGTAGGCATTGCTTAGGTTAACGAAGGAGAATTCCGAAGGGGTGCCTTCAGCCGCTTTCGTTAATTCTGCTCTCTCTTTTTGAGGCTCGTAACGTGAAGCTTGAATAGATGCCAGTGCATAGTGTGCATGATGATTCTGATTGCGAAATGAAACAGATTTATTATAAAAACCTTCGGCTAATTGATCAGTTCCTTGCGCATAGTATAAATCACCTTGCGCATTATAGTATGCTGAATACACTTGATTCGCTACCAATTATAAATCGGTAGCGAA
>CAZNRJ010000008.1:24253-26229 GCA_964574945.1 uncultured Ohtaekwangia sp.
GGTATCATATACCAAAAAGGCAATGGTGCATATCAGGCCCATCAACCGAAAGGTAAAGTACGGCATGGTGTTGGGCTTAAATAAAACTTTATGCACCTGCAGGTTTTGCATGAGCATGGAGCCGAAATTGGCCAGTACATAGGCAAAGAAAATAATTCCGTACCCTAAGTGACTGTACATAATTACATCGCGGATTACTTCTATTACAGGATCATTCGCTGTGGCGAAGAAATAGCCAATTGTGGCAAATGAAATGGCCGCCATTGCTACGATCAGGTAAACGCCAAAAGGATCAGCCGGAAGGATTGTTTCATATTGGGGCTCTCGCTGGCGGAATCCCCAAATCCCGAGAATGGCCGAGATAGTAAAGAGAAAAAAGAAATTGATTACCCAAATATTTAATTCGAGATAGCCGGTTTTAATCGCGTAAGAAAGTATGAGATTGGTAAAGTAAATACCCGTAATGATTAAGAAGTGCCGCAGGGTTTTTGTTTGCTTGGTTCCTTGCGTTAATACATTGATGAAGGCAGCGGGAATTTCGGGGCCAACCATTAAAATGAAAACAAGGGTAATGAGAAAGCCAAAGGAGAAGCCGGTTGCAGAAAGATATAGAACAGGACTTTGAACATGACTGAAAAATCCGATACTGATGCCCAGCAGGATGAAAAGAATTGAAAATGAAATGAATCTTATAAAAAAACCTGTGTTGCCGCGAAACGCATGAAAGTAATAAGAGAGTGCCGCAACTAATAATATGATTGCACCTGTCGGCACTTTATTAATCAACCCAAAAATTTCAAGCGCTTCAAGTTGCAGGCTGACTATGAAGAGACAGAATAGTCCCATCCCGATCAGGAACCAAAATCGTTTTAGGGTGCTGATGATGGTAAGGATTACAACCAGCGCGATTAGCAATATTGAAATAAAAAAATAGGAAGCAGGTAAATTAGGTTGTAACTGACTCCCCAGTTGGGTTTCGAAAATCATGAAGTTATCGGCTTGCACAGGTACGGTGTGTAACCCAACCTGAAAAGAACGTATGGTTATTTCTTCGGTCTGTAATTCCTGGTAATTATCCCACGAGATTACAGGTGCAGGGGTTAATGCGTACGAGTACCAAAAAAATCCAACGGAAAGGATCAGCAGCAGGCTCAATATCCAAAAGAAGGATTGATTCGGTTTATTCCAGGATTTCCAGAATTGAATTGTGTTCATGCTGTCTTAGTTATAAAGCGGAAACAAGTTTACCCGATAATACGATCATTAACAATGATGAATGAGCATCTCTAAAAACTCATTGTATCCTTCTCTTTTGGAGAAGGGTGACGGGTTGAGGCTATAAAAGAAAAAGTTTTTAGAGTGCTCATAATTTGAGTTAGAGATTATTCCAATACTTTCGGAACCCGAAAATAATCTGCATCTTTTTTAGGAGCATTTTTTAATGCCAGGTCATGATCGAGGTGAGGCTTTACTTCATCGGCTCGCAATGCATTTATTTCATGGCTCATGGTAGTAAGTGGCTCTATCCCTTCTGTATCCACTTCATTCAGTTTTTCCACAAACGAAATAATGTTCGACATTTCGTTGAGCAATTTTTCAGAATCCTTATCATCGAATTCCAGCCGGGCGAGATGGGCAATTTTGTTTAGTGTCGGTTTATCAATGTTCATGGGCTTTCAATTCATTCGTAATGGTTTCAAACACACGATCTTTCAATTCGTTGACGGTATTTAGCGTGTATCCTGAGGTTTCAATGGGTTCGTGAAAAATTACTTTCATCAAGCTGCGATGTAAACACAACGGTTTTTCATCCGGTAAAATTATCCAATTGAAGGGAATCGTTACCGGAACTACGGGAATTTGTTTTTCGATAGCAGCCCGAAAAGCGCCATCTTTAAAAGGTGTCATCCGTGGAGGATGTTCACCATAGATTCCCCCTTCCGGGAAGATAATCAGGCTTTTCCCTTCATCTATTG
>CAZNRJ010000009.1:0-985 GCA_964574945.1 uncultured Ohtaekwangia sp.
TGAGATTCGGTACTTAAGGCACTATGAATCAAGCTTATTCACTAACCACGAAACAATCTAACTCAATGGTTGACTTATTTTCAAAGTTGCGCATGGAAGCCGGGCCGCTGGCTAAGTATTCACATCTGCCGGATGACTATTTTTTCTTTCCCAAACTGGAAGGGGAAATAGGCCCCCGAATGAAATTTGGAGGTAAAACAGTACTTAACTGGAGCCTTAATAACTACCTCGGTTTAGCCAACCACCCTGAAGTAAGGAAGGCTGATGCTGATGCAGCGGCTCAATATGGACTTGCATCCCCCATGGGAGCCCGCATGATGTCCGGTAATTCGGTTCATCACATTGAGTTAGAAAGGCAACTGGCTGATTTTGTAATGAAAGAAGATGCCATGCTTTTAAACTATGGCTACCAGGGAGTGTTTTCTATTATAGATGCATTAGTCGATCGCAAGGATGTGATTGTATATGATTCAGAATCACATGCCAGTATCATTGATGGCGTTCGCCTGCACATGGGCAAGCGTTTTGTGTATCCGCATAACAATATGGAGAACCTGGAGAAACAACTTCAGCGTGCTACCAAATTAGCCAATGAAACAGGTGGTGGAATTTTGGTGATTACCGAAGGTGTATTCGGTATGTCGGGTAATATGGGTGATTTGAAAGGAATTGTTGAACTGAAGAAGAAATACAATTTCCGGTTGTTTGTTGATGATGCCCATGGATTTGGAACGATGGGTGCTACCGGGGCAGGTGTAGGTGAGGAGCAGGGAGTTCAAAATGAAATTGATTTGTATTTCAGCACGTTTGCAAAATCTATGGCCAGTATCGGTGCGTTTGTAGCGGGCGATAAAAACATCTTAAAATACTTACGCTATTCGGTGCGTTCGCAGATCTACGCCAAGTCATTGCCTATGCCTTTAGTGATCGGTGGATTAAAAAGATTGGAGTTGGTAAAGAAGCATCCTGAAATGCGTGCCGATTT
>CAZNRJ010000009.1:995-3817 GCA_964574945.1 uncultured Ohtaekwangia sp.
ATTTAAAGAAAATAATGGCAGCCATTAAGAGCGGATTGAAGGAAAGAGGGTTTGCCATCAATGAAACCCAGACCCCACCCACGCCAGTTTTGTTTAAAGGAGGGGTTGGCGAAGCGGCCAATATGTCGATGGATTTGAGAGAGAATTATGGCATCTTTTGCTCGGTGGTTATCTATCCTGTGGTGCCAAAAGACGTAATTATGTTCAGAATTATCCCCACGGCAGCCCATACGCTGGCGGATGTGGATGAGACACTAAAGGCCTTTTCTGCGCTAAAAACGAAGCTTGACAGCGGTTTTTACAAAAAAGAGGAATTAGTTACCGTAACCAGGTTCTAAAAAAATGGGTTTTTAGCTTGTTTTTAAAGGTTTATGCTTAAATTGGCAGAAGGAAATCAATTTTAAAAACTAAACATCCTATAAAAATGAAAAAATTTGAAGAACTAAAGACTCTGATTGCATCACTTGAAGGAGATGCAGATAAGTTCTACAACAAGGCAAATAGCGCTGCCGGTACCCGGATTAGAAAAGGTATGCAAGACCTGAAAAATGCTGCTCAAGCTATCCGTCAGGAAGTACAGGAATTGAAGAATAAAGAGAAATAATCGCTCTTTGAGTGATGAATGAAAGGCCGAATCGAACGATTCGGCCTTTTTTATTTTCCTTTTTTTAAAAGATAGATTTTGCACCTAACGCAATGGTCTTAATTTATCGTTCGGTTATGGGTGGTTTCATTTGGAGGTGCAGATGAAATTGCAATTCGTGTTTGTGATTGTTAAATGCTTGCTCACAATTGTTATTGTCGCAGGAAGCCTCTTGAATTGTCGCTTTTGCACCAACCTTCTCTTGTTATTATCTCTTTATCTTTGATTCATAGTTGAATGAAGGAATCACAAATGAATTATCACTATGCAATCAGGAGCCTATAAAACAATAGCTGAATACATTGCCTTGTTTCCCAAAAATGTTCAGGCAATGTTAAAAGAAGTGAAGCGTACGATCGCGAAAGCAGCGCCTAAGGCTGTTGAGGCGATTAGCTATGCAATTCCAACCTTTAAGTTGAATGGGAAGAATCTCGTTCACTTTGCAGGATATAAATCACACATTGGTTTTTACCCGGGCAGCAAGGCAGTGGAAGTATTTGCGGGTGAGTTAACAAAGTATAAAACCGCAAAGGGCTCTATTCAATTTCCAATTGAAAGTAAGATGCCCTTATCATTAATTGCAAAGATCACTAAGTATAGGGTAGAGGTGGAGAATAAAAAATTATCCATACCTAAAACAAAAAAGGTAAAACCTGTTAACAAGAAGTAATATGGAGACTACAGAAAAGGCTGTTATTACAGTGGAAGCAACCATTCAATCTTCTATTGAAAAAATATGGGAATGCTGGTCTGATCCTAAACACATTATTCACTGGAACAATGCTTCAGATGATTGGTACACACCCAAAGCAGAAAATGATTTAAAAGTAAATGGAACGTTTACTTACACCATGGCTGCCCGCGATGGAAGCATGAGTTTTGATTTTGGAGGAGTTTATACAAAAGTGGAGAAGTTCAAAACAATAGAATATACAATGGGCGATGGACGAAAAGCAATAAATGATTTTATGCCTTCAGGCAATCATGTGAAGGTGATTACAAAATTTGAAGCGGAAAGCGAGAATCCAATTGAAATGCAAAAAGGAGGCTGGCAAGCGATATTTGATAATTTTAAGAAGTACGTAGAGAGCAGTAAATAATCGTTACCTGATTATAACTTTTTGAAAAGCATGTTGATTTTCTTTTTAAGATCAGATGAAGCCTCCATCAATGGCATTCGCACAAAAGGTTCGCAAATACCTTGCAGGCTCATTAAGTATTTAACACCTACCGGATTACCTTCTTCATACATTGGCGCGTTGATGTCTAACAGTTTATAGTGCTCCGCTTGAGCGTTAGCTAATTTTCCTGCCTGAAAGTTTTCTTTTACTTTCAAAAATACTTTAGGTAGTGCGTTGGCAAGAACGGAGATTACCCCAACACCTCCAATCGAATAGATGGGGAGCGTAAGTAAGTCATCGCCCGAGATCAACATAAAATCTGCCGGCTTTTCCCTGGCGATTTTCATGCATTGCTCCAGGCTTCCTGATGCCTCTTTTATTCCAATAATATTTTTAATGCCCGCTAAGCGAAGTGTTGTTTCTGCCGTAAGGTTAGAAGCAGTTCTCCCCGGAACATTATAAAGAATGATTGGAAGCCGCGATGCCTTTGCCACAGCTTTAAAATGTTGATAGATTCCTTCCTGGGAAGGCTTATTGTAATACGGACTAACAGAAAGCAGTGCATCAACACCTTTCAGGTCAGTAGATTTTATTTCGTCTATAACCTGTTGCGTATTGTTTCCACCAATACCATAAACAATGGGTAGTTTTTTACGATTGTTTGCCAGCACAAAAGCAAGCACCGATTTTTTTTCTTCCTTGCTGAGTGTTGCTGCCTCACCTGTGGTGCCCATTACCACATAATAATCCACACCCGTAGCGGTATAGTTCAATAATCGCTTCAATGCCTTGAAGTCGATCTCTTTTTTTTCATTCATCGGTGTAACTAAGGCGACACCTGTACCATACAAACTCTTCATGTTACCTTAATTGGCTGGTATAACTATACATGGTTTCGATTAACCCTTTGTTAGTTCCATTTTGTTCGATCATTAATTCAAAATAGTCCCGCTCATCATCATTAAACTTACCTATCCGGCATTTCGCTTTGCAACGGGCCAGCAAGTTTAATAATAATGGATTCGATTCCCTATCTAAGTAAAACAAATAATCAAATG
>CAZNRJ010000009.1:3827-15018 GCA_964574945.1 uncultured Ohtaekwangia sp.
ATCAAATGCAGTATCTGCAAACTTGTTGGCAACAGGTGACTCCAGGGTTCCCCAGAAATTCAATTCCTGGATGGTGAAGAAATCAAACTTGAATTCATAGTTTTCTTTTTTCTCGGGCAGGTATTCCAATACCGTTACCTTCTTTCCATCTTTTTCCAACAAATGAATAAAATCTTTTACATCCTGATGTTTCTGTTTGTCCTCTACACTAAATACAATCCCAACGGTGGATGCTTTCTTGTAGGGTTTACTGCCGCGCTCGGTTTTGTTATTTTTTAGCGCGGTCTTAGTGCGCATTTTCAGGAAATTCATTTTAAACATGACCGAAAGCTAATAAAGTAGTAACAAAGTATCAGGTAAATTATTCAATTGGCATTTCATTTTCCGAGCATGGCATCAAACTCTTGTTCTGAGATTATTTTAACCTCAAGCTTCTCGGCTTTCTCTCTCTTGGCAGGGCCCATGTTTTCACCGGCCAGCAGAAAATCCAGCTTTCCGGAAATAGAGGAAAGTACCCGTCCGCCATTGGCAATGATAATGTCTTTTAACTGATCGCGTTCATAATTTTGAAACACGCCTGAAATCACAAAAGACTTATCACCTAAAAGGTTACTCAACTTTTCTGCCTCTTTCTGTGTCGATTCAAACTGAAGCCCGGCTTTGGTAAGCCGTTCGATTTCATGCAGATTATCGAAGTCTTTAAAATACGCGACAACGCTTTGCGCGATTTTTTCACCTACCTCAGGTGCTTCCAGCAATTGATCATAGGTGGCGCGGCTCAGGTTATCCATCGTTTTAAAATGCTTCGCTAATTTTTCAGCTACCGTTTTTCCAACGAACCGGATTCCGATTCCGAAAAGTACACTTTCAAAGGGTTGATTCTTGGATTGAGAAATTCCATCGAGGATATTCTGGGCCGATTTCTCTTTTACTTTTTCCAACTGCAGAAGGTGTTCCTTAGTCAAATAGTATAAATCGGCTGGCGACTTTACAAAACCTAATTCATATAACTGGCGAATGGTTTGCTCACCTATGGAATCAATATCCATTGCTTTGCGCTGAATGAAATGCTCAATCTTGCCTTTGATCTGTGGCGGACAACCTTTTTCATTCGGGCAATAATGGTTGGCTTCACCTTCTTTACGAATTAATGCTGTTTTGCACTCAGGGCATTGAGTAATGTACTTAACGGCTTTGTTGCCGGCATTTCGTTTTTCCAAGACCACTCCTGTAACTTTTGGAATGATCTCACCGCCCTTTTCAACAAAAACATAATCGCCAATGCGCAAATCGAGTCGCGCTATTTCATTTGCGTTGTGCAAGGATGCCCGCTTCACAGTGGTGCCTGCAAGAAGAACAGGCTCTAACTCTGCCACGGGAGTGACTGAGCCTGTGCGACCTACCTGGTAGGTGATTCCATTTAAGCGTGTACTAATGCTTTCGGCTTTGTATTTATAAGAGATTGCCCAGCGCGGACTTTTTGCCGTAAATCCTAATTGAGATTGCTGCTCAAGGCTATTTACCTTAATCACAACTCCATCGGTATCCAACGGAAGCTCCAATCGTTTCTTTTCCCATTGCGTGATATAAGCAAGCACCTCGTCAATCGTTTTACATTGCTTATAGGTTTGAGAAACTTTGAACCCCCATGATTCTAATTTGTGAATTGACTCAGCGTGGGTCTTCAATTGATTATCGGCACCTAATAAGTAATAAACAAGGCAATCGAGTTTCCTGCGCGCTACTTCTGCTGAGTCTTGCATCTTAACCGTACCTGAAGCTGTGTTGCGTGCATTGGCATACGTTTCCTCACCAATGTCCTCCCGATCTTTGTTGAGTTGCTTAAACACATCTTTGGAAAGAAACACTTCACCCCGAACTTCAAATCGTTCAGGCAGATTTTTTTCTTTTATCCGCAGCGGAAGACTTCGAATTGTTTTAATGTTTGTGGTTACGTCATCGCCTCGCACACCATCTCCCCGCGTGACGGCTTTTACCAGCAATCCATTTTCATAGATCAGGCTAATGGAAACACCATCAAATTTCAGTTCACAAAAGTATTCGTACGGATCGCCATCCAACCCTTTAGCTACACGGCCATCAAAATCTTTTAGCTCTTCAGATGAATACGTATTACCCAGGGAAAGCATTGGGTACTGGTGAACAACGGTTGCAAACTCTTTCGTGATAGCTCCCCCAACCCGCTGAGTGGGAGAGTCGGGCAATCGTAGTTCAGGAAATTCATTTTCTAATTTACTGAGTTGTTCCAGCAGTTGATCAAATTCAAAATCTGAGATTTCAGATTTATTTTTTACATAATAAAGATCCGTATGATAGTTAATCTCATCCGTTAGCTTTTGAATTTGTTTTTTTGCTTCCGAGGCAGTCATAGCATTAAAATCCAGCTACAAATTAATCAAATTGAGCGTGTGGCACGCAGCCAGGGCCGCTGTTTCTGTGCGCAGCCGATTGGTTCCCAGGCTCACTTTTTTAAAACCGTGTTGAATCGCCTCGTCAAGCTCTTCTTTTTGGAAATCGCCTTCGGGCCCTATTAAAACCAGGTACTTCTGGTTGGGTTTTGCCAGTGACTTTAATTGATCGGGGTTCTGACTGTCCACATAGCAGATAAATTTTTGATCCGCGGCAAGCGAAAGTATTTCTGAATATGGTTTTATTTCGGAGCAAACCGTCAACCAGGCCTGTCCTGATTGCTTAATGGCACTGACTATTATTTTTTGAATGCGTTCAAGATTTACTGTTTTGCGTTCAGAATTTTTACAGCGCATGAAATGAATATGCTCAATACCAAGCTCTGTTGCTTTTTCAATGAACCATTCGGTGCGATCAATGTTTTTGGTTGGTGCAATGGCAATTGAAATTGAGTAGGGCCTGGCAGGGGAGGCTCTCTTTTCAGTTATCGTAAAACTACAGGCTCTTGAATCTGCGAAAGCAATAATGGCCTCATAAAAAACGCCTTGCCCATCGGTAATTAGCAACGGGTCACCGGCTTTCATGCGCAATACTTTTACTGCATGCCGCGATTCATCTTCGTTTAGATGATAAATTCCTTTCGGGATGTCCGGTTGATAAAATAGATTCAATGTAAATCAGGACTGGGTGTGATGGAGCGTGTTTACCAGGGTCACATAATCTTCCATTGCCTTTTCTTTCAATGTTCCTTTGCGTTCTGCCCAGGCATCAAACTTGGCAATGGCTTTAAAGTCAAAGCCGCCTGGCCGTTCTCCCGTTACATCACCTTCTGTGGCTTGTTTAAAGAGCGCATATAATTTCAAAAGATCTTCATTGGACGGTCGTTGTGTCAATTCCTTAGAACGAACAACTGCTGAATTAAAGTCATCTAAAAGTGCCATTTGTTATGGTTTTGGATTAAAAGAAAAGGCTGGATAAATCCAGCCTTAAAGATAACGTTAAAAGTATTTTTACCTCTTATCCAGTGCAACATATGGCCTAAAGTTCGCCCCGGTATAGATTTGCCGCGGACGACCGATAGGTTCTTTGTTTTCGCGTAATTCTTTCCATTGGGCAATCCAGCCTGGCAAGCGACCAATCGCAAACATTACGGTAAACATATCTACAGGAATACCCAAGGCGCGATAGATAATACCTGAGTAGAAATCAACATTCGGGTAAAGCTTACGCTCGATGAAGTAAGGATCGCGCAAAGCAACTTCTTCAAGCTTCCGGGCAATCTCTAAAGTTGGATCATTAACTCCCAGTTTCTCAAGTACATCATCAGCGGCTTTTTTGATAATCTTGGCGCGAGGGTCAAAGTTTTTATAAACCCGGTGACCAAAGCCCATTAACCGGAAAGGGTCATTCTTATCCTTGGCTTTATTGATCCACTTGTCGGTATCGCCACCATCTTTCTTAATTTGTTCAAGCATTACGATCACTTCCTGGTTGGCGCCCCCATGTAACGGTCCCCACAGGGCATTGATACCCGCAGAGATAGATGAATAGATACTTGCTTTCGAAGAACCTACAATCCTAACAGTAGAAGTTGAACAGTTTTGCTCATGATCGGCATGAAGGATCAATAGCTTATCGAGTGCAGTAGAAATAACGGGATCGATTTCAAAATCTTCGGCCGGTAGGGCAAACATCATCTTCAAAAAGCGTGAGCAATAGTCTAATGAATTGTCGGGATAGTTTACCGGATGGCCCACTGCATTTTTATAAGCCCAGGCTGCAAAAGTCGGCATCTTAGCCAGCGAACGAATCATGCTTAAGTATACTCCTTCGGCTGACCGGTTAGGATCGATTGCTTCCGGGTAAAACGCTGTCTGCGCGCAAAAGAGGGAAGCCAACACTCCCATGGGGTGGGAAGTTGATGGAAATCCGTCCAATATTTTCTTGATATCCTCATGAACCATGGTGTGGTTCTTGATGTCGGTTGTGAATTTATTGAGTTGTTGCGGTGTGGGTAAGTCTCCAAAAATCAGCAGGTAAGAGACTTCTAAGAAGGATGATTTGTCTGCCAGGTCTTCAATAGAATACCCGCGGTAGCGAAGGATTCCCTTATCACCATCCAAAAAGGTAATGGCACTTTTTGTTGCTCCGGTATTTTTATATCCAAAGTCTAAGGTAACTGTACCCGTAGTTTCTAACAGGTTGCTAATGTCTATACCTTGCTCGCCCTCGGAGCCTACAACGACTGGAAACGTATAGGATTTGCCATCGATAATCAATTCAGCAGTCTTCGCCATGATTCAAAATTTAAACTTTCGTTTTAAAGATAGAACGTTAGGTTTTCAAAAAAAATGGTTCGGTCTAATTAGTTGTTTCCGAGGATTAATGGCATGCCGTCTTTTCCTGAACCGACTATAATTATTTTACTGTTGGGTGATTTAGAGAGCTCCAGGGTGGCTTCTATGCCCCTCATTTTCAGCAGTTTGTCAGTTAAGCTATTATTGATGATATTGTTTGCACGCGACTCGCCTTCCGCAGCAATTCTTTTTCGCTCGGCTTCACTTTTTTCTTTGTCTAACCGGAATTGATAAGCCAATGCCTCTTGTTCTTGCTGCAATTTGTTTTCGATAGCCTGTTTAATCTGCTCCGGCAACATGATTGAGCGAATTAATACGGCTGTGGTGTGAACGTTATTCTTGGTTAAAATAGCTTCGGTTTCTGTTCTTATAGCAACTTCCACTTCAGCCCGTTTTGTTGAGTAGATTTCCTCTGCTGTATACCGGCCCGTTACCTGGCGCACTGTTGAGCGCACCTCCGGGATAACCAATATGGTTTCGTAATTCGTTGTGAATTGTTCGTGGATGTAGCCAATTTTATCGGGGATTGGAAAGAAACGAACAGAGATATCAATATGGATTGATAACCCGTTTTTATCCAGCACATCCATATTTTCTTCCGAAGACATTTCATTTACACGATAGGTATAGACTTCGTTCCAGGGTGCTTTCACGTGTGTGCCGGGCCCTACTATATTGTCTTTATCTAACCCTTTGCCAAACGGAAAGAATACCACAGCTCGCTCAGTAGCACTGATGGTGTAAAACAAACTGGATGAAAGCGCCAGCACCACAATAAATGCAATGACGCCTATAATTAAGAATGGTAATCTTTTGTTATTCATAGTAATGTTGGGTTTGATTAAAGCTCGTAAAAAGCCGGACGGGCAAGTTACCAATTATTATCATTCTTTCAGCCTTTAATTACACTGAATGATGAGGGCTTAAACCTTGTATCTGTTGTAGCGGGGAGTGGTTAAAACCTCACCGGTTATAATACTTGAAAACAAAAAGAGCGACCGGGAAGTCGCTCTTTTATGAAATTGTTTTCATGTTACATCGGCAATCCAGTTCCTTCTGTTGGGGTTTCAACAGGGGCTGGTACGGGTGTTGGTGCCGGAGGAGGAGCTACGGGAGCCGGGGCAGCCTTCTTCACAACTTTCTTCTTAGTTACTTTTTTAACTACTTTCTTCACAACTTTTTTAGCGGCTTTTTTTACTTTTTTAACAGCCTTCTTAACTTTCTTTGCCACTTTCTTCACAACTTTTTTAGCGGATTTCTTTGCTGCCTTCTTAGGTTTTGCTTTTCCTTTTTTGGCAGCCTTTTTAGCTTTCTTTGCCATAATGCGTTAGTTTATTTTTTTATTACCTACGTTAAAGACGGAGTTATAAGAAACTCTTCTATGTAAAAGTACTTCAGAATTATTTACCGATACAAAAAGTAAGATACTTTTTTTTGAGGTCGTTTAGAGACTTTTTGAAATCAGGGAGAGTCAGGAACAAAAAACAAAATCAGTTATGGTAAAGACAAAAGAAAACGACCCGGATTCATTCGTAGTAGAGTTAGAATTCATCGGAGGTGGCGAACACCTCTTAAGGATTCAGCAGGCATTGCTGCTTGGCATTGAGACAGTGGGATCACTCGGCCCGATTTAGATTGTAAAGGCAGGGTTAATGGAAAAATACGCCTTGGAAACTTCGAGGGCATGCCGCGCCCTTGTTAGTTGAACGAGGGCAAAAAATGATTATATTTACCCTCGTTATTAAATCAAGGGCATTGCTTGCCCGTGTCAGAAAAATGAAATACAATCCAGGTAAACCCTATAATTTGTTACCGGCTTTGCCTCCCAAAACAGAACTGGAGACAAAAGCCATTCTCAAAGCCGCAATAGCTGCCAACCGTGCACTGGCCAAGTTAGATGGTTCTATTACACAGCTTCCTAACCCGGCTGTATTGATAGATACTATTGGTTTGCAGGAAGCGAAAGCAAGCTCCGAGATCGAAAACATTATTACAACCCATGACGAATTATATCAGTCTGCCGTGGCCGATCGCAGGGTTGAGAATCCAGCTACCAAGGAAGTTCTGTTTTACAAGGAAGCGCTTTGGTTTGCATACGAACAAGTGAAAAAGAAAGGCCTGATCACCACTAACCTGTGCGTTAAAACAGTTCAGTTACTCAAACAGAACCAGGCAGGAATACGCGCAATACCCGGAACTCAAATCAGAAATGACCGTACGAATGAGGTTATTTATACACCACCTGAAGGCGAAACTATTATCCGGAATAAGCTTCATGACCTGGAGCAATTCATAAACATTCCCGATGATGGCCTCGATCCGCTCATTAAGATAGCACTTATCCATTATCAGTTTGAAGCGATACACCCATTTGCTGATGGGAACGGACGTACCGGAAGGATTTTGAATATTATTTACCTGGTGCAGCAGGGTTTGCTATCCTTGCCGGTCATTTACCTGAGTGGCTATGTGATCGAACATAAAGCCGAGTATTATAAAAGACTAAGGGAAGTTACAGAGAAAGAAGCATGGCAGGAATGGATATTGTACATGATTAAAGCAGTAGAGGCTACCAGTGTGTACACCTTGTCGAAAATAGAATCCATTTCGGAAACCATGACTGTGGTTGGAAAAACTATCGAAAAGAAGCTGCCCAAAATCTATTCGAAAGATCTTGTAGAGGTACTTTTTCACCGGCCGTATTGTAAGAGGCAATTCCTTGAAACAGCTGGCATAGCCAAGTTGAAAACAGCAGGTACTTACCTGGCTGAGTTAGAAAAAATAGGTGTCTTACAAAGTACCCAGGTGGGCAAAGAGAAACTTTATCTTAACCACCAACTCCTGGCAATTTTGAAGAAGTAAGTCCAATTAAGAGTTAAATTACTTCCCGATGCAAAAGTTTGCAAAGATGTTTTCAAGCAAATCATCACTTGTTATCTCACCCGTTATCTCACCAAGAAAATGCAGCGCCTGACGGATGTCCATCGCAAGGAAATCTCCGGTGATTTCTGAATTCAAGCCAGCAACAACCCGATTCAACGCCTCCTGGGTTTCCGATAATTTTTGATAGTGACGAAGGTTAGTAACCAACACATCCCCTTGTTTCACTTCATGAATGTTAAACTTGGATAAGATTACTTCTTTGAGCGTATCCAAATTGGTTTTGTCCGCAGCTGAGATAAGTATGAAATCCTGATTTTCAATAGCGTTGAGGAGCTGCTGAGAAGCCTTATCTAATTTGTTTCCGACCTTAATATAGGGTACCCCCAATGCTTTAAGTTCACATTCTTCCTGAATGATTTCATCCATTGAAGCATTTGAAAGATCGAAA
Source organism: uncultured Ohtaekwangia sp. (assembly GCA_964574945.1). Classification (GTDB taxonomy): domain Bacteria; phylum Bacteroidota; class Bacteroidia; order Cytophagales; family Cyclobacteriaceae; genus ELB16-189. The sequence continues at coordinate 11,946 of CAZNRJ010000009.1, forward strand.
ACATATAAGATCAATGAGGCAGCTTTCATGCGTTCGCGTGTTCGCGATACGCCCATGGCTTCAATGATATCCCCGGTATCGCGCAAGCCGGCAGTATCCATAAACCGGAACGTAATGCCGCCAAGCGTGATCTCATCTTCAATAACATCGCGGGTGGTGCCGGGTATTTCGGAGACAATCGCTTTTTCTTCGTTGAGCAATGCATTGAGAAGCGTTGATTTGCCAGCGTTTGGTTTGCCCGCGATTACCGTTGGGATACCGTTTTTGATCACGTTGCCCTGATCAAAAGAAGAAATCAGGCGCGTGATGTAGGATTGAATCTTCTCAACTAATTGAAACAGGTCATCGCGTTTTGCGAACTCCACGTCCTCTTCGCCAAAGTCAAGCTCAAGTTCGATTAACGAAGCAAAGTGAATTAACTCTTCCCGTAAGAATTTGATTTCTTTTGAGAATCCACCCCGCATTTGATTGAGCGCGGCTTGCCGGGCATTGTCATTTTCAGCATGAATCAAATCCGCAACAGCTTCGGCTTGGGCTAAGTCAAAGCGACCGTTCATGAAGGCACGCTTCGTGAATTCTCCAGGTTCGGCTAACCGGGCACCTTGCTTTAAAAAGAGCTTGATGATTTGTCTTACGATTATGGGAGAACCATGGCACGAAATTTCAATCGAGTTTTCTTTGGTGAATGAGTTGGGTTCCTTGAACAGCGAAACCAATACTTCATCGATCGTCTTATCGCCTTCACCAAGAGTGCCTAAATGAATGGTATGGGAAGGTTGATCAGCTAAAGGTTTACCTTTAAAAACCTGTTGCGTGATCTGGATGGCATCTTTTCCCGAAAGGCGAATAACTGCTAAACCACTTACGCCTTGAGGCGTAGCAAGCGCAATAATGGTATCGTCTGGTAGATGTCCTTGAGCCATGCCGCAAGATAATCAGTAATCAGGTTGCAGCATTGATGCTTATTAAATTCATTGGTTCGCATCAATCGGCTCCCGAACAATCAGTACGGGTATTTTTACGCGATGCCGCACAGTATCTACGGTTGTTCCAAAAATCAAGTCCTTAATAAGGTTGTGACCGTGCGCACCCATTACCAGTAGGTCTGCTTCAAACTCTTTTACCATGGCTGGGATTTTTCTTTTGGGATTACCATACCCGATTTTCATCTCAGCCTGATAACCCATTTCAGTAAGTTGTTTTACATATTTGTTCAGCGCTTCTTTATCGATGCTGGATTCTTTATCAGCGATTGAGCTTCCATACACCATGGCACCGGCAGTTTCAACTATGTGTATCAGCAAGTACTTAGCATCTTTTCCGCCTTGAGCGAATGCGCTCTGAATGGCAATGGAATCTACTTTCGTGAAATCGATGGTAATGGCAATCTGTTTGTAAACAGGTTTTGTCAAATCACTTAAGGTAACTGCCGTTCCATGAGGAATGCGGGAGATCTTATCCACGCCTTGTTTATCGATCAGGGGTTTAAAAGTAATATAGACAAGCAGTAAAGCAGCAGCAAGGCAAACAGGAATAACCGTTATCCAAATAATCCAGGCGTTATCACCTGCAGCAGTTAGCCATCCTGTAACTTCTTGTATTACTAATTGGATATTTAACCCAACAATTATGAGGGCTATTACCCAGGCGGCAATTTGTACCCAGAGTTTGTTGGCAAAAACGCCCATTTTTCCTTTGTCGCTTGTGAAGTGAATTAATGGGATTACTGCAAAGCCCAGTTGAAGGCTTAATACCACCTGGCTCAATACCAATAACGCTCCTGTTTCACCTTCACCATAAATAATAATGACAAGGTAAGCAGGGATAATCGCGATAAGCCGGGTTATCAATCTCCTTAACCAGGGGGCAATCCGCAAGTTTAAGTAGCCTTCCATTACAATTTGTCCGGCTAACGTGCCCGTGATGGTAGAGCTTTGGCCTGCAGCAACCAGTGCAATTCCAAACAGGAGTGGGGCCAGGTCAGTACCAAGCAGTGGGGCCAGTAGTTTATGGGCATCCTGAATTTCAGCTACCTCAAACATACCCGCTTTGAAGAATGTGGAGGCTGCCAGTACGAGAATAGCCGCATTCACGAAGAAGGCCGCATTGAGCGCGATAGCCGAATCAATGAAATTGTATTTTATGGCCGACCAGATTCCTTTATTAGTGGAGGAATCAATCCTTCGGGTTTGTACCAGGGAAGAATGAAGGTATAAGTTGTGCGGCATTACGGTGGCCCCAATGATACCGATGGCAATGTAAAGTGCAGTATCGTTTGGCAGCGAAGGAATGAACCCGATGAATAACTCACTCATATCAGGTTTAGCCAAAATCATTTCTACTAAAAAAGCACCACCAATAATTACCACTAACGCAAGAATAAATGCTTCCATTTTGCGCATGCCATAACTTTGCAGCACCAAAATGATGAGGGTATCCAACACGGTGAGCGATACCCCCCATATTAAGGGTAAATCAAAAAGCAGTTGAAGACCGATGGCCATTCCAAGTACTTCTGCTAAATCGCAGGCAGCAATGGCAATCTCGGCCATAAACCAAAGAGAGTAGTTAATAGCAGGTCGATATTCGCTTCGTGAAGCTTGAGCCAGGTCGAGTTGGCGCACAACACCTAAGCGGGCACTAAGGCTTTGCAGCAACAATGCCATCAGGTTCGACATGAGCAAAACCCAAAGGAGGGCATACCCAAACTGGCTACCACCGGCAATGTCAGTTGCCCAGTTGCCCGGATCCATGTAGCCAACACTTACTAAGTAAGCCGGTCCTAAAAAGGCGAATAATTTCTTTATGCCCTTGCGGTTGGTGGCGTCAACGCTGGCATGAACTTCACTTAACGATTTTCTTGGTTCGCTCATTATTCAACGACTAAAATATTTTGAGAAACTTCTTTTGAGATGAATACCCGGTGGTCATCAATTAACACTTCCATCGAATAGTCATAAGCTTCCTTACCCAAAATCTTAAGCTTAGTGCCGGGCTTAGCGCCAATCTTATCCAAATACTTAAGCAGGTTTGAGTCTGAATCTTTCACGGCAGCAATTTTGCCCTGGTAGCC
>CAZNRJ010000009.1:15028-24347 GCA_964574945.1 uncultured Ohtaekwangia sp.
CAATGCTTAATTGATCGATAGCCACCTTAGGCAGCACTTTCAGCTTTCCTTTATTATCGGGTATAGGGTCTCCGTGCGGGTCAACCTTAGGGAAGCCAAGGAATTCATCTAACTTTTCAATTAATCGGGTGGAGTTAATATGTTCTAATTGTTCAGCTACTTCATGCACTTCATCCCAACTGAAGCCAAGCTTTTCAACCAAAAAGGTTTCCCAAAGCCTGTGTTTGCGAATCACCATCAAAGCTTCATTTTTGCCCTTTGAGGTAACATTTACACCGTAATATTTCTCGTAACTAATTACTGTTTTGGCAGATAGCTTCTTGATCATGTCGGTTGCCGAGGCTGCTTTCGTATTCATGGCTGCTGCCAGATCATTGGTCAACACTGATTTGGATCCGCCATCAGATAGATGATAGATCGCTTTGAGGTAGTTTTCTTCCGTAAGGCTGAGCATGCTTTTATGGATTGACTCCACAAAAGTATAATTTTTTAGATTAGTCTAAAAATATTTTTAGACTAAAATTTCTGCTATAGTGTTTAGCAGTTTAAGCTCCTCCGATTCCCATGTAACATCGGTAGGGCTGGAGACATAAAAGTTGGTGGTTGTCATTTTTTTAAGAACTTCATCTGGCTGGTAATCTTTGAACTGAATGGTGAGCGCTGCCTGGCAGGGATTGCAAATGGCTACCCACGGTTTATAGTCCTGAAGGATAATTGGCAGGTTACAGGCTAAGTATTCATATAGTTTGGTAGGAATCCGGTTCTCGATATGTGTGGACGGGGGATAAGCGATAATCCCAAAATCTGCGGAAGCGATGGCTTCAAAAATTTGACTATGTGGCACTAATTTACTTCCTCCAACTAGGGTAATAAATGAATGCTCGCGGATTGATTTTTGGATGCGCTCACGTGTGGAGGGGAGAGCGCAATAACCTATGATTTTTAACTCGACCCGGGAGTCAACCAGGTGAAGCTTTTTGGTTAGTTCGATCGCCTCAAAAACACCCGTGCTGTCTGCCAGGGTGCCACTGAAAAGCAAGTTGATTTTTCCAGGAGTATTTGCCCGTTTAAATCCCGTGGGAAGGAGTGTTTTATTTTCTAAAACAATTTGCTTCCCAACTACAAAAGTTAGCTCGTGTTCGTATGTTTTTTCGGCCAGAAAAAATCTATGAAAGAGGGGAGCAGTCAGCTTTTCTTTTAGCCTTACCCAACCGGCAACCAGGAATCTGAATGGAGATGGAAATGCGGAGGTATGAAGGATGTTTCGCCAGTAATTTTCGCGAATATCGTAGATAATTTGAGTGCCAAAGAATATTCTGTTTAATATACCAACTATCAGTAATTCATGGGTATTAACTATCAATACTTTAGGCTTTACTTTATATGCTTTTTTGAACACTTGCCAGGGTGCCAGCAATCTTTTTATGCTCAGCCTTTTGAAGGGTTTGAGCGGAAGTTGAATGATGTTTTCGGGCTTGTTGCTACCACTTTGACTGGGGTATCCGATAACAAAAATTTCGTAGTCTTTTACCTTTGAAAGTGTGCCTGCCATCTTCTCAAACATGCGGGTATCATCCACGGGTTTTAGAATGGAGGCAAGGACTATTCTTTGTTTTTTCATTTATTGCAAGCTGGTTTAAAAATAGGATATAAATGGAACTGAAAGAACTGATTGAAAAGGCTTGGGTGGATCGTGAATTATTGAAGTCGGCCGAAACTCAAAATGCGGTGCGTGAAGTAGTCAATTTACTTGATCTTGGGAAGCTACGGGTAGCCGAGCCGGCAGGTGAAAATTGGATTGTGAATGAGTGGATTAAAAAGGCCGTGATCTTGTATTTCCCTATCCAGCAAATGGAGGTTATTGAAGTGGGTCCTTTTGAGTTTCATGACAAGATTGCGTTGAAGAAAGATTACAAAAATCTGGGGGTGCGGGTGGTGCCTCATGCTATTGCCCGTTATGGATCATTCGTAAATCGGGGAGTAATAATGATGCCATCGTATATCAACATTGGCGCTTATGTGGATGAAGGAACCATGGTGGACACCTGGGCAACGGTTGGCAGTTGTGCGCAGGTTGGCAAAAATGTTCATTTGAGCGGGGGAGTTGGGTTGGGCGGAGTTCTTGAGCCGGTGCAAGCTGCACCTGTGATTATTGAAGATAATGTGTTCGTAGGTTCACGGTGTATTATTGTAGAAGGCGCTCGTGTTTGTAAGGAAGCCGTGCTGGGCGCTAACGTTGTGTTAACCGCGAGTTCAAAAGTAATTGATGTAACAGGTTCCAAACCTGTTGAGTATAAAGGGTATGTTCCCCCGCGATCTGTGGTAATTCCGGGTACCTTACCGAAAAAATTCCCGGCAGGTGAATACCAGGTTCCATGCGCACTTATTATTGGTACACGCAAAGAAAGTACAGACAAAAAGACCTCTTTAAACGATGCATTAAGGGAAAATAATGTTTCCGTTTAGTTATTGATGTATGTTGCTTAAATGGCCCATTTTTGGACAATACGTGAACGTTTAGTCCTTGGTATGAACTTTGTCTTCTACAGGCTCAGATGTTAACTTTGTTGTGATGAAGTATCTAATACATGGAGTGCTGGCTTTCATTCTTCTCACCTCGTTCTCGGGTGAGAGAAGGAAAGACTTCGTTGCCATAAGAAATACCAGCTTTGGTACCGGTGAGGTGCTTGAATATCGCGTCAATTTTGGAATTTTTACTGTAGGTAAAGCCTCTACGGTAGTTGAAAAGACTATTTACACCAAGAACGCGCGGCCTTGCTATAAGGTAGATGCGTATGGCGAAACGCTTGGATTTGTTTCCTGGATTACCAAAGTGAACGATCAGTGGGGCGCTTATGTGGATACTGCAGCGTTAGTTACCCATGTTTCGTATCGCAAAATTAAAGAAGGAAATTACCGCAAAGATGAGGTGATCACTTATGATCATGATAAGCTTGAAGCAGAAGTAAAAGTAAAAAATAAAGAAACGGGTGTTTATGAGTCGCCCAAGTATTACAAAACCCCGGAAAATGTGCGCGATATGGTAGCCGGATTTTTGTATTTGCGCGTGATCGATTTCAATAAAAAATACAAGAAAGGAGATACACTGGCAATCTCTGGCTTCTTTGAGGATACACCGTATAACATGAAGATTATCTATGACGGCAAGGAAACCATTAAAACAAAAGTTGGAAAAGTTTCTTGCCACCGGTTAGTGCCAATAATGCCCGACAACAAAATTTTTGATGGTGAAAATTCAATTACCTGCTGGATGTCTGACGATGGTAACCAGGTGCCTGTAAAAATTCAGGCTAAAATGTTTATTGGCAGCACCGGAATAGAGTTAACCGGTTTTAAAGGGTTGCGCAACCAATTCAAGGTTTTGCAATAATTACTTTTACCAACTAAGGTTGTTTGTTAGTTTTACCTTTACCAACCCTAAACTTTGTAATATGTTAAAAGAATTTAAAGCCTTTGCCATGCGGGGCAACGTTGTTGATCTTGCAGTGGGTGTTATTATTGGTGGTGCTTTCGGAAAAATTGTGGGATCTTTTATTGATGATGTGATCACCCCTTTATTATTGAAGCCAGCCCTGGACGCAGCCAATCTCACCCAACTCTCTGAACTCACCATGTTCGGAACCGTGAAATACGGCAACTTCCTCTCCTCAGTAATTAATTTTATTATCGTTGCCTTTGTGTTGTTCCTAATTATAAAAGGAATGAACGCAACTAAGAAAAAGGAGGCAGTTGCACCGGCTGAACCAGCACCACCACCTGCGGATGTAGTTTTGCTTACTGAAATTCGTGATTTGCTAAAGAAGTAAAACTTACTTTGCGGGCATTAAAAAGGAAGGTCACTGATCTTCCTTTTTTTGTATTTGGTTAAATCGTTTTTCCTGACCTTTCCATTGAAAGATTCCAAAGAAATAAAATCCAAGCAGCGACCAAACTATCAATCCAATCACAAAGCGACCAATTGAAATCTCGTAGTTACCTATTTGAAAAATATTCTTAACTAATTCAGAGCAAACAAATGCCGGTAGTGCGAAGTAGAGCACTCCGTGTAAAAGAGCAAACTTATTCTTGCCCAGTTTTCGCTTCTCGCTCCAATAGGCTATAAATTTTTTATCTGAAGGATTACTCATTTTTTAAACCGATCTGCGATTATCAACTCCTTACTTCCGGCTTTATATTGATAAAAACCGCTACCGCTTTTTATCCCTTTATGTCCAGCCTGTACCATATTAACAAGCAGCGGACAAGGTGCGTATTTTGGATTACCAAACCCATCGTGCAGTACACGTAAAATGGAAAGGCACACGTCAAGCCCAATAAAATCAGCTAATTGCAACGGCCCCATCGGGTGCGCCATACCTAATTTCATAACCGTATCAATTTCTTCCACACCGGCAACACCTTCATACAAAGTGTAAATTGCTTCATTGATCATGGGCATTAAAATACGGTTGGCCACAAAGCCAGGGTAATCATTTACCTCAACCGGAATTTTCTCAAGCTTCCGCGAAAGCTCCATGATTTTTGTAGTTACTGCATCACTGGTGCGATAGCCGCGAATAACTTCCACCAACTTCATTACGGGCACCGGGTTCATGAAGTGCATGCCAATTACCTGGTCGGGACTTTTTGTTACCGATGCGATTTTTGTGATGGAGATAGAAGAAGTATTACTTGCCAGGATAGTACCGGGCTTAGTACTCTCATCAATCTCCTTAAAGATTTTTAGTTTAAGATCAATATTTTCGGTGGCGGCTTCTACCACCAGGTCGGCATCGCGCACACCTTCTTTTAAAAAGGTTGTTGTAGTGAGATTCGTCAACGCAAGTTTCCTGGTTTCCTCTGCAAGAATACCTTTTTCAACCTGGCGCCCCATGTTTTTATCGATGGTAGCAACCGCTTTTTTCAACGCCTCTTCCGAAATGTCGATCAGGCTTACCATATATCCATGCTGCGCAAATACATGGGCAATGCCATTACCCATGGTTCCCGAACCGATCACCGCTATATTCTTCATAATGTTTTTCTATTTTCGGTAAATATATGGCTACTGCAGAAAACAAGCGAATCAAAAGTCTCTCAACAAGGTATTTGGGGTTTTATAAGAATAGTGTACTGATCATACTTATCGGATTAGCTGGTTTTTTGATCTTCAATAGTATCAGTTCATTCCTAATTACGGGAAGATATTTCAATTCAATCATGACCGTTGGTTACACGCTATTTTTGATTTACGGTTGGATTCGCATTAATCGCAACGTGCATCGGGTGGAGTTTGACGATGAGTTTTTATATGTAATCCAGAAGGGACAGGATATTCTAATCCCATTAGAGAACATTAAAGAAGTTGAGATTAAAAGTTTGGGTGGAGTGTATGAAGTAGAACTTTTTAATCCGGAACAATTGGGTAAGAAGTTTTATTTCAAGCCATCACTATTTTATCCTTTCAATTTCAAGAAGAAAGATGCTTTGGTAGATATACTCAGGTCTAACATCAATAAAACGTTAAGAAAGAAGCAACATTTTCAAGCGAATGCGCTGCATAGTTGACGACCTTAAGCGTCTGACACTTTGGAAGTGTCTTGACGCCTAAATTTAATCTTTGGATTCTACGGTAACCTCTTTCGCCATGCCCATGGCATTAAACCGAAGGATCAGTTGTTGATTAGTCGCTAAAGAGTCGCAGGCTTTGCCTGGCTCCACATCATAGTAATAAAACTTCTGATTGCGTTTGTACAACTCATTGCGGTCGGGGCGACCTAACAATTCAATAATGTCTTTTTCGGAAAGTCCTTTTAACTCATCTTTTTGAGAAACCAGTTCTGATAAAAAGCTGGCGCGCATACTTTTGCAGCCGCCTTTGTCTTCTTTCCATTGCGATAGATCGATGGGGGCCAGGTCAGGTAATGGTTTCCCGCACGCAAAGACAAACAGCACTAAACTAAACAGCAACCCTTTTTTCATTCTTTAAATTTGAAACTGCCTTAAACCAAATTCCCGAAATCAACCCGTAACCTAACGCGATGATGTAATAATATTCCGGCAAAGCTAACCAATATGTGCCCGCCATCGCGAGAAGCGAAAAAGAGATGATCCGAATCCATTCTGAAACAATCACCCATCTTTTCGACTCAAACAGCACCCCGCAATTAACAACCCAAATGGAGATCAACACGGCAACGCCTGCCTTTTCCGTCATGGTGAATTGCGATTGCCTGAAGAGAAACAAACCCGTGACACTTAAACACAGAATGTATTGGAACAACACATAGTAGTTCAATTGCATCGGGTAGGAGGTGTCGTATTTTCTGTAGGTATTTTTATCAACCTCGGGCGCTGAGCGATAACCGCCCAATGTTTCCGGAAACCAACCCGGTTTTTTAAAAAGGTATTTGATCTTATCGCTCCATGAGGGAATCTGTTTCAGTTCATCGGCCATCACAGCATAATGACTGAAGTTTGCCCAGATGGCATTCCAACTGTTGATCGGTTTTGTGATGCCATAAGTAGGTCGCTCTTCCTCGGCCTGAAAAGTACCAAACATCTTATCCCAAATGATCAACGAACCTGCATGGTTTTTATCAATATACTTTGGATTGCGCCCATGATGTACCCGATGATGTGAAGGCGTATTGAAAACATATTCGAACCAACCCATTTTGTTAATGGTTTCGGTGTGGATCCAAAACTGGTATAATGTGTTCAGTGCAGAAATCAGCGCAAAGTCCAATGTATTAAAACCTAAAAGCGCAATGGGCAAACTAAACGCAAACGTCCACACCACCTGAAAACTGCTTTGCCGTAAGGCTACCGATAGATTATATTCTTCACTCTGGTGATGCACCACGTGCCCGCCCCAAAACAAATTGATTTCATGGCTCATACGGTGCGCCCAGTAATAGGCAAAGTCGGTAAGCAGGAAAAGAGCTATCCAATATATTGCGGTCCGCTCCAGCGTGAAGAATGCAAAGTTTGAATACAACACTTCATACACCCCAATAGCAAGTACACGCATAAACAAACCCGAAAGCTGTGAAGTAATTCCACAACTCAGGTTGGCAATCGCATCTGGCAAGCGGTAAAGTTTTCGATGTGAAAACCGCTCAACAACCAATTCAATCCCGATCAGGATAAAAAAAATGGGGATGGAAAGAACAATGGGGTTGAGGTTCAAGTTGAATTATCGATTAGTTTTGCACCAAAGTTAAGCAGATGGCATTAAAGATATTCAAAGGGCTTTGGTTCTTTTCGGTGGTTGGATTGCTGCTCACATTTTTCTACGTGTATGCAGGATTGCCGGAATGGGTGACACTTTCAAACGAAGGGGCTCCAACCTCCATCCCAAAAAACTCACTCTTTTATCTTTCGATAGGAGTGATGGCGGTTATCAACACACTCGTATTTATCGCAACGCGATTGCCCATTCAGCAAAAACCTGATTTCAAAGCCTGGTTTTACGGGCTGATCATCACGATCAATATTTTTTTCATCGCTTCGTTAGGCTTCCTCCATGTATATAATAGTGGCGAGCGTTATGATTATTCCGGCATGGCCCCAGCCATCTACGGAAGTTTATTCTTGGTGGGCGCATGGATAATCGGTTGGCCTGTCTATGTGCTTTCGCAGAAAATCTTATCCAAATAAATACTTTTGGTGTATTGAATTTTTACCCTGATTATCAGTTCATTAAACGCATCAACTTCATAAATTTTTATAACTGAAGTATTTCTTCATCCCGTTGAAGTGACCGTAAAAATCATTTACTTAGAAGGGATTTGAGTTCGGTTAAATTTTTTGAATCACGATCAGATCAGTGTAAACAATCAGAATTGAGTTTCAACAGGCAGATTCTGGTTCTATTTTTTAATCTTTGCGCGACTTTTAAAAAGGGTACTTAAGAACATGGCGAAGGAGACAATTGAATACAATGAAGCGAGCATTCGCTCGCTCGATTGGCGCGAGCATATCCGGCTGCGCCCGGGCATGTACATCGGTAAGCTGGGAGATGGATCGGCTAAAGACGATGGTATTTATGTGCTGGTAAAAGAAGTGATCGACAACTGCATTGACGAACACATGATGGGCTATGGCAGGGCCATCGATGTAAAGATTACCGATCAACGGGTAGTCGTGCGCGATTATGGTCGCGGCATCCCGTTAGGCAAAGTGGTAGATGTGGTTTCAAAAATCAATACAGGGGCCAAATACGATTCAGGTGCTTTTCAGAAATCAGTAGGTTTAAATGGAGTGGGTACCAAAGCGGTGAATGCGCTTTCCAACTATTTCAAAGTACAGGCCTTCCGCGAAGGCAAAACAAAACTGGCTGAGTTCAGGAAAGGGATTCTTACTACCGATGCGAAGGAAAGCAAGACCACAGAAAAGAATGGAACACTGGTTGAGTTTGAACCCGATAACACCATGTTCAAGCACTATCACTTCATTCCCGAATACCTGGATGATTTGATGTGGAACTATGCCTTTCTCAATGCCGGCCTTACTATTAATTATAACGGACGGAAGTTTTATTCAAAGGATGGGTTGCTCGATTTGCTGAAGCAGAAATCAGATGTAGAAGACATTCGTTATCCAATCATTCATTTTAAAGGTGAGGATATTGAAGTAGCGCTGACGCATGGAAGTCAGTATGGGGAAGAGTATTACTCATTTGTTAACGGGCAAAATACCACCCAGGGCGGAACACACTTAGCGGCTTTCCGTGAAGGCGTGGTGCGCGGGGTGCGTGATTTTTATAAAAAAGATTTTGATGCAGCTGACATCCGGGCCAGCATTGTGGCGGCTGTGGCCGTGCGCGTGCAAGAACCTGTGTTTGAATCGCAGGCTAAAACCAAGTTGGGTTCCATCACTATGGCGCCTGAAGGCCAAAGTGTGAAAAATTTTGTGGGTGACTTCGTATCGAAGGAGTTGGAAATCTATTTGCATAAAAATCCGGCTGCAGCCGATGCGTTGCTAAAACGCATTCTGCAATCGGAGCGCGAACGAAAGGAAATTGCTGGTATTAAGAAACTCGCTAACGAACGCGCCAAGAAAGCGAACCTGCACAATAAGAAACTGCGCGATTGCCGCTTTCATTTTGACGATGAGAAAGGAGAGAAAGGAACAGAATCGGTTATCTTCATTACCGAAGGTGATTCGGCCAGCGGTTCGATAACCAAATCACGCAATGTAGAAACCCAGGCGGTGTTTAGCTTGCGCGGAAAACCCCTCAACTGTTATGGACTTACTAAGAAGGTAGTGTATGAGAATGAGGAGTTTAACCTCCTTCAGCATGCACTAAACATTG
>CAZNRJ010000010.1:0-15208 GCA_964574945.1 uncultured Ohtaekwangia sp.
GCCTCGTATGTAATCCTGGAACGGGCCGTGCCGCGCATTGAAGACGGGTTAAAACCTGTGCAGCGCAGGATTGCCCACGCGATAAAGGAAATGGACGATGGCCGGTTCAATAAAGTGGCCAACGTGATCGGCAGCACCATGCAGTACCATCCGCATGGCGATGCTGCCATTGGTGAAGCTATTGTAAACATCGGCCAGAAGGATTTACTGCTTGATACCCAGGGAAACTGGGGTGATGTGCGCACAGGAGATAGTGCAGCAGCGCCTCGTTACATTGAAGCGCGGTTATCAAAGTTTGCGCTTGATGTGGTTTACAATGCGCAGACTACCGAATGGCAATTGTCGTATGATGGTCGTAAGAAAGAACCCGTTACGTTGCCCGTCAAGTTTCCGTTGCTACTCACGCAAGGGGTAGAGGGCATTGCCGTAGGACTTTCTACAAAAATTCTTCCCCATAACTTTTGTGAATTAATCAAAGCTTCAATCGATATTCTTAAAGATAAGAATCCGAAAATCTATCCTGACTTCCTTACAGGTGGTATCGCTGATTTCTCAGAATATGATCAGGGCTTTCGTGGCGGTAAAGTAAAGGTTCGCGCCAAAATTGATATCATCGATAAGAAGACGCTTGCCATCAAAGAGATTCCATTTGGCACTACCACCAGTTCGTTGATGGACTCGATTGTGAAGGCCAGCGAGAAGGGCAAGATCAAGGTGAAGCAGGTAGTAGATAATACGGCCAAGGATGTTGAGATTCAGATTCATTTGCAGCCCGGCATCTCACCTGAAATTGCGATGGATGCGTTGTATGCGTTCACCGATTGCGAGGTTTCCATTTCGCCCAATGCGTGCGTGATTGTGGCCGATAAGCCGCAGTTCATGAAAGTGAACGATATCCTTAAATACAACACCGACCAAACCGTGAAGTTGTTGAAGCAGGAGTTGCTGATTCGCAAAGGGGAGCTGATGGAAAAAATTCTTTTTTCATCGCTTGAGAAAATCTTTATTGAAAAGCGAATCTATCGCGACATAGAAAACTGCGAAACGTTTGAAGAAGTAATCAGCACGACCGACAAAGGATTAAAACCTTATAAGAAACAGTTCTATCGCGAAATCACCCGCGATGATATTTTGCGCTTGCTGGAAATCCGCATCAAGCGAATTTCTAAATACGATTCCTTCAAAGCGGACGAACTGCTTAAAGACCTTGAGAAAGAATTGAAAGAAACGCTTCATCACCTCAAGCACCTTACCGACTATGCCATTGCGTACTATCAAAACCTGTTGAATAAATATGGTAAGGGACGTGAGCGCAAAACAGAAATCCGCAGCTTCCAGTCGGTAACGGCTACGGAAGTAATCGCCAACAACCAAAAGCTCTATGTAAACCGCGAAGACGGTTTTGTGGGTTGGGGAATGCGTAAAGATGAATACATTACAGAATGTTCAGAACTGGATGACATCATCGCTATCCGCAAAGATGGAAAAGCATTGGTGAGCCGCATTGGCGAGCGCAAGTTTATGGGTAAAGACATTATTCATATTGGGGTGTGGAAGAAGGGTGATGAGCGCATGGTGTATAACATGATCTATAGTGATGGCAAAAGTGGTAAGTCGTTTGCCAAACGTTTTGCCATGCCTGCCATCATTCGCGATAAGGAATATGACCTGACTTCGGGCAATCCAAACAGCAAACTGTATTACTTAAGTGCCAACCCTAATGGCGAGGCTGAGATTGTAGAGGTGAAGTTGAGCCAGGCAAGCACTGCCCGCAAGAAGATTTTTGATTTCGATTTCTCGGAACTGGAAATAAAAGGCCGTGGAGCAAAAGGGAATACGCTTACAAAATATCCGTTGCGCAGGATTGATTTCAAAGAAGCGAAAGGAAGTACGCTGAGCGGATTAAAACTTTGGTTCGATCAGGCTAGCGGCCGATTGAATAAAGACGAGCGCGGGAAGTATGTAAACAAGTTTGATGGCGATGATCAAATCCTGGCGATCACATCAAGTGGAAATTATAAGATCACCAGCTTTGAACTGACCAATCGCTACGAACCGGAGAAAACAATTTTGCTGGAGAAATTTAATCCTAAGAAAGTAATCTCAGCGGTATATGTTGATGGCGTAAGCAAGCAACATTTTGTAAAACGCTTCTTATTGGAAACCACCACTGCCGATAAAGAGTTTGGATTTATTTCGGAAGGGATTGGTTCGCGCCTTGAGTTTGTAACGACCAGTGAGACTCCGGAAGTGGAGATTGAAGTTGTAAAAGGGAAGGGGAAAGACAAAGAGACCGAGGTAATTAACCTGGAAGATATTATTGATGTGAAAGGCTGGAAGGCGTTAGGCAATCGCTTGTCGCAGCATAAAGTCACGAAAGTGCGCGCGGTGGAGGATACAGAAGATGCCGGTGTGGAAACTGAGGATGAAGTTGAAACGGAAGAGTCTGAGGAAAGTCAGTCTTCAAAAAAAAAAATCGAGCCGGAGCCAGTCATCGAGGAGGACGGACAAGCAAGCCTCTTCGGGGAAGCAAAGCCTCCCTCCGCGAACGCTCCGGGAGACAAGCCAAAAACGGGTCCGCTCGTCAACGGCCAGCCCCCAAAAGCAAAGCCGTCAAAGCCAAAAGAAGCAAAGCTCTCCTTCGCCAAGGCTCCAAAGGACAAGCAAGCAAACCTCTTCGCGCCCGTCCGAACGGAAAAGCCGGGCGGAGAAAACCAAAAAAAGGAAGAAGTAAGTAAGGAGGAAGTTGAAGGAGCTGAAAGTAAAAAGTTGAAAGTTGAAAGTCAGAAGTCTGAAAGGACTGAGAAGCCAGGCGAAAAGCTTTTTACGGCAGGGGATACGATTGATTTAGAGTTGTAGTATCAGAGACTACAGGTACCTATCGCTAACTGGTAAACTGTTAAGACACGTCTTTTGTAATTTATTCATCGTGTTCAAACATTTCTTTTCCCGTTTTCCTTATTTTTTTGATGTCTTCTTCAAATTCTTTCAATGGATTAGT
This sequence comes from uncultured Ohtaekwangia sp., assembly GCA_964574945.1. Taxonomy (GTDB): domain Bacteria; phylum Bacteroidota; class Bacteroidia; order Cytophagales; family Cyclobacteriaceae; genus ELB16-189. The sequence goes on from CAZNRJ010000010.1 coordinate 3,002, forward strand.
TCCAAAATCTGCCAATCCTGTTGGTAAGTTTTGAATAAGGCAGTAGGTAGTGAAAAACGGTCGCCATTTGTCTTTAAACCAAGCCATAGAATTATAATATAATAATAACTGCTCATGGTTTGATAGCTGAGCACGAAGTGTCCTCACATAATCGTATTTAACTTCATCAGTAAAATATTTATCAGATTGCCCAGTAATATATTTCATAGTTTGAAATAAATGCCTGTAATAATGCCCTAATAACTCAGCATGCCCATCAAAAGGTTGATAGTAAAACTGTCTTTGACTTTCTTCAGTACTATCAGTGAAGGGTACATTTAATGTGTAGTAATTTTTATCTGGATAAGTCTTCTTTAATGAATTATATCCTTTTTGAAGTTCCTTAATTGTATCCTTGCATTTTTTAAAAAGTATTTTCTCAGATTCATCAAGTTTTTGGTAATACTGTTTTTCTGAATTAATTCCTACACCGTAGAAGAATATTGTATATGCAAATTCTAGTATGTTTAAATCTGACTTTTCATAATGCTCCTTTTCTTCTTGACTTGAGTTCTCGATTTCTTTTGAAACTATTACAAAGCAAGTTTTCAATTCATTGAATAGTGGTTGAAAACATTTACGACCAAAAACTCTTTGAGATATGGACATATTTAAGACATTACTTTGGTGTATATTTAATAATTCATAGAATTTATTTTCGAAGCGCTCAATTTTTAAGTCACCCTTCTGTTGCTCGTTTGCCTTAAATTGTACCCAAAAAGCAAAAAATGTAAGTATTGATGCTGCTATGGCAACAAATGGACCCATAGTTCCTCCTATTGCATCTCCTATGACACCGTCCTTATCAGTAAATCCAAAATTTAACCAAGTCTGATTTGTAAATAGATAAGGAAAAAATAGAATAATAATTATGATAACTAAAAATGTAATGAAGTACCTTTTAAAGGTTGAATCAAATGTTTTATCATGACTTGTTTGGTTTGTTTTTTTCATTCCTAAATGGATTTTTATGGATGGACATTGTAAACCGAGTAAAATAATCACAATGGTTTGATCCTACTAATATATTGACAAACCTAAACCAGTACAATTGAGTTTCTAAAATTTTAAATGACTATCTGAGATTGTGCCACTTTACTGTTGGGTCGCCTTACCGCAAATTGAATAGTCATTTATTCACTAACCTTTCTTGCCTAAGTTGTTGTTGGTCGCCTGACCATCAACTTGTTCATGCTTAATCGCAAGTCGAATCGTTTAACCCTATAGCTATTTATGTAGCTGGTTCTTTCTGAAGGTTGTTTTTTTTACCGCAAATTGGATTTCGGAAGTGTTGATTGAATTAGATTTATGATTATTTGTACAAGTGTAAAGGGCGAGGTAAAATAAATTCAACTGACTAATCTTTTCAAAAATAGGGCTCTGTCATATCAGGTGATCCTGATGATGGAAAATAATTAAGCACTATTCCCAATATTAAGTAGGATACCAAACACACTATTCCGATGAATATAAAAAATATTCCGACTTTCCCTTTCCAAGTATTTTGTACTACATCATCCCATCTTCCACCATCACCATCCATACCTCTAAAAATTGCAGCCAGCATAAAACTCGGAATTATAACCATCAAAAATAGGTGTTGCAATTCTTTCATTCGAGCTTCATCCTCCATTGTGCTAAACACAATAGTCAACATGATAAAAAGAGCAAATATGCCTGCGCAGCCTATCCTCTCTAAAGGAGTTTCATATTTTTCACGACTTGCTAAGGAGCCATAAATCATTCCGATGCAGAACAGAATGAACAGCCCAAGAATAATTGCACCACCTAAACTCATTAGATTACTGTTGGTTTAGATTCCCACTTAAGCAAGCTACAAATAAATTGAAAAAAATCACTCGCCCTTGTTGGAGTTCTTCTCCAACAAGCTTACTCAACCTCACTGCCTATCTAAAATACTTTCATAACTTCGTCTTGCACAAGTAATGCAACCTGAACCCATGAAGCGAAGAGACTTTATTATTAAAACAACCGGAGTTGCAACAGCAACTTTATCATATTCGCAGTTGTATGGGCACATCCAAAAACAGATTGAAACCACGGTTGATCAAACAACTTACGATGTAATTGTATTAGGTGTTGGTAGCATGGGTTCATCTACTTGTTATCAGCTTGCCAAGCGCGGTTTTAAAGTTTTAAGGATTAGAACAGTTTGATATTCCGCACGAACTTGGGTCGCATGCCGGCCAAAGTCGCATTATCCGCAAAGCGTATGGCGAAGGTTCAGACTATGTACCACTTTTGGAAAGAGCCTATCAAAACTGGAAGACTTTAGAATCAGAAACGGGTTCGCAGGTTTATTACAAAACCGGACTAATGTATTTTGGAGCTCAGGATGACCCATTTTTAAAGACAGTCAAAAGTTCATCCATAAAATATAAAATCCCGGTTGCTAATCTTACGGCAGAAGAGTGCGATCAGAAATATCCACAGTTTAAACTACCACAAAATTTTCAACGATTAGAAGAATCCGATGCCGGGTTGATAACTCCCGAGCGAAGCATACTTTTATATGTTGAACAGGCATTAAAACATGGAGCGGTCATCCGCACGAAAGAGAAGGTACTGGAATGGAAACGGGAAAACGGCAGTGTTACTGTAAATACAAACCGAGGTACATACAATGCAAAAAAGTTAGTGATCACTGCCGGACCCTGGGCTGGGAAAATGATCCCCACGCTTGCTTCCAAACTCACGGTTACCCGGCAGGCTGTTGCCTGGGTGAAACCCAAAAAGTGGGACAACTTTGCACTTGGAAAATTTCCATGTTGGATTCTGGAAAACAACAATTATGATTTTTATGGATTCCCGATTCTTCCGGTAGGAAGTTTTGGTGGGCCTCTTGGATTAAAGCTTGCATTACATTATCCGGGTGCCGATACTACAGACCCGGATGCCGTGAACAGAAACACAAAAGATGCAGACGAAAAAATTCTGATTGAATTTTTAAACGAGTTTATTCCCGATGGTTACGATAGTACGCTGGTAATGAAAACGTGCCTGTACACCAATTCTCCCGATAATGATTTTATAATTGACTATCTGGCTGGGTTCGACAAAGATATTGTATTTGCTACCGGATTCAGTGGCCATGGATTTAAGTTCGTAAGCGTTGTGGGTGAAATTCTGGCTGACCTTGCTTTGAATGGATCAACCCGGTTGCCAATAGGATTTTTAAGTGCCAAACGATTTGGTTAGAATACTGGTATAAGTCATTCAAATCGAACTCAGTGAGCTACTTATCGGCTAACATACCTACCACATTTCTTTTGGATGCACCAAGTGCAAACAACGATCGAAACATAAGGTCCATCGTTACTGAAGTATCAGCAGCTTCCATCTTGGCTACTCTTGATTGACTTGATTTTAATCGCTTCGCGAGATCAGCCTGAGTAAGTTTTTTTGATTTGCGCAGATTTTGTAACGCTTTGCTCAAGGCGAGTTTAAGTTCTATATAGGCAACTTCTTCAGATGAAAGGTTCAGTAATTCTGTTGCACTACCAACTTTCCATCCACTTGCTTCAAGTTTTTTTTTCTTAGCACTATTCATTTCTATACGATTTATTAGTTGGTATCATAATCTCGAATCCGTTGCTTACAATTGTCAATCACTTGCTTTGGTGTTTGTTGAGTTTTCTTTTCAAAAATCTCTAAAACAACAATCGCGTCTCTATCAGTTCGATAAACAATTCTCCATGTTACAGTCGCTTCATCTATCCGAAGTTCGTGGCACCGTTTTCCAATGGAGGGCATTGGACGCGAATGAGGCATCGATAGTTTCTCACCTTGTTGAAGCCTACGTAGTAACAAGCCGGCTTCGATGCGAGCATATACCGAAAAGGGAGGTGTTTTTACCTCACCGTGTAGCCAAACAAGCGGTTTATCCATTGCTTCACAGGCAAAGGTATGTCATATTTCTCAATATGTCAAATATGACATATTGAGATTCTCTTCCGAAGCCTTGGCGTAGGGGTGTCCGAAAAGCTTTTTACTGCTGGGGATACGATTGATTTGGAATTGTGATTGTATAGCGGAGTCCCTGAAACGGGAGAAATCGCTGGGAAGTGAGAAGGGCGGCAAAACGTTTACTCCGGGCGATTGATAGAGTTGGATTTGTGATTGGTATTGACAGTGAAATTTAAAAAAAGTACCTTTAAATTATGACTGAGATCAAATCACTTTTAACCTTTAAGATTGAAAAGGATGGTACTGAGTTTCATGCCTGGTGCCCTGAGTTGGTGGGCTGCCACACGCATGGTGAAACTGTTGCCAAAGCACTGGATAATCTTAAGGATGCTGTTCAGCTCTATGTGGATACCATGATGGAGGAAGAGATAGCCAAGCTTTCTGCCGAGATGCTGGATGAAGCCTAAAGAGTTAATTAAACTTTTAGAGAAAGAAGGTTTCGTTTTTGTGCGACAATCTGGGAGTCATGCAATTTTCCGAAAGGCCGGATTCAAATTAATTGTTGTTCCAATTCATAGCCGGGATGTGCCAACAGGTACGTTGCGTTCGATCCTTAAAGATGCTGGGTTGGCTTAGGCAATTTGGCGGTAGAGCTGGATTTGTGAACTGTATTGATAGGCCAATACCCATGGCCTAACGTAAGGTTCCAACCCAGTTTCCATTTCTCTTTCTCTAGTTGTTTAAAATGCTTTCAGGTCTTCCGACCTGACAGAACAATCTAATAGCGCTAGGTTAAGTTCGTCAGGTTGTAAAACTTTTCACCAGCTCAGCGCATCATTAAAAGGATGAAAAAACTTTTTGTCTGCCTTGCAATTTTTAGTTCGTTTCATTTTGAAACCATATCACTAAATGAAAATTCGAATGAGCCCAGTCAGGATTACTCGCATTATTACTCCCGTGTAATTGAAGCCGAGCATCTGATTGTCGGTCAGCAGTATAGGGATGCATTGCTCATTTATGAAGAGATATTCGCCACCTATGATTTTGTCTTTCTGAATGACTATCAGGTAGCCACCCAGCTTGCGGTTGCAGTAAATGATCACAATAAAGCAATTCAGTATCTAAGGGAGGGTATTGAGGCAGGTTGGACTCTAAAATCCATCAAGAAGAATGCCTATTTAAAAAAAATGCAAGAAGGTCCTGAATGGAAATCGATCAGACAATCCTATAAACAAAAGCGCAGGACCTATGAAGCAGGTCTTAATCAGGTTGTTCGAAAGAGAGTGAAGAAGATGTTTTCGCGTGACCAATGGAAAGCAATTGGTGCCTTGTTTACGTTTAGTTCCAAAGCTCAGGATAGATATGCTGAAAAGAAGTTTGCACCCCATAGCGAAGCACAAATGAGTAAATTGATCAGCATCCTAAATGAATATGGGTATCCGGGCGAAAAAATGATTGGAAATAATTTTTGGATGGCTACAATTTTAAGTCATCATAATTCAATTTCACAAGCTTATGTTAAAGCGGATACACTTTTTCAGTTTGTAAAACCCGACCTATTACATGCTATTAAATCAGGACAAATGTCGCCCTGGGAATTTGCGTTGGTGGATGACTGGTATATAGCCGTGAAATCGGAACGCAAAGAAGTGGGCTATGGATTTTTGAATGCACCATCCCAGGAGGAATTGACATTAATGAATGAACTCCGACAAAGGATTGGACTTCGATCCGTTGAAATAAGAAATGGATTGATAGATATTGAGAATCTTACCGGAATGAATTTTTATTTGGGAGGCAGGCCTTGGGTTGAAGGAAAAATTGTGACCAGGGAAAGTGAACAGACACCTGAAAAGTAACAAAGTAAGCGTGCCGCTTGCAAGTTGCATTAGTGTTTAACCCGATAAAGAACACTACCTTTCAACTCAATAAATAATTCATATGCAATTAACGCCCATTACCCTGACCGAAAGAAAGACTCTGAAAGCTATGTTAGCTGGCCTTTTCTTTTTGCCATTGGTCATTGCAGTCTGGATAATTTATATTCTTTTTTCTGATTCATTTGAGCTGGCATCGCTCGCCTTCCCGGTTTTTTTGTTCGTTGTTATTGCGGGATTACTTCTGGTAAAGGGAATCAGAATATATTCCGATATAGTAGGGCAACAGGTTGTTGAAGGTATTGGTGAGATTAAGTACCACGGACGAAACTGGGGTAATGAATACTACATTAATATGGATGTGTTCGGTAAAGAGAAAATTACTTTACAAAGGAATGGCCGTGAGAAACTGATGGCTGGTGCGAAAATCAAGTTTCGGGTTTCACCCAAGTCCAGGGTTTTACTTGATTTTCAGCCCGGTGATTGATGTCTGGTTTCATGAATTGTTATTAAAAAAATCTAACCCTTAGTTGAGTTATTCACAACAATGAGATGGTTTACTTGTTTCAATTAATTCAATAGAATTGAATTACCTTAGCTCAATGAAAAAATTTACTCTTACCATTCTTTTGCTTACAGCATGTTTTTTGATGGGGCATGCTCAATCCTCGTCAGGTAAGTTTTTTACCAATCCATTACTTCCTTCGGGTGCAGACCCATACAGCTTTTATAAAGACGGATACTATTATTATACCCACACCCAACAAAACAAATTGACCCTTTGGAAGACAACCAATCTGGCAAATCTTAAAACAGCCGAATCAAAAGTTATCTGGACTCCGCCCGTGGGCACAATGTATTCTAAAGAATTGTGGGCTCCTGAAATTCATTTTATTCAAGGTAAGTGGTATATGTACTTTGCTGCCGATGATGGCGACAACAATCATCATCGAATGTATGTATTGGAAAATAGTTCGCAAGATCCTATGCAAGGTGAATGGATATTTAAAGGAAAGGTGGCGGATGCATCTGATAAATGGGCCATTGATGGCGATGTATTTGAGCATCACGGAAAGCTATATATGATATGGTCGGGGTGGGAAGGAGACACCAACGGAGCGCAAAACATTTACATCGCCACCATGAAAAACCCGTGGACCATTGAAAGTGCTCGTTCTAAAATCTCAGTTTCTGATTTTGATTGGGAAAAGCACGGAGACTTGAATGATCCTAACCTGCCGCACGTAGATGTGAATGAAGGACCGCAAATTTTAAAGCATGGTAAAAAGCTATTCATTATCTATTCGGCCAGTGGTTGTTGGACAGATTTCTATGCCTTGGGAATGTTAACTGCTGATATTGAATCAGATTTATTAAAGCCCGAAAGCTGGAAGAAATCTCCACAGCCTGTGTTCAAGCAATCACAAGAGAATGGTGTATTTGCACCAGGCCATAATTCATTCTTTAAATCACCCGATGGAAAAGAAGATTGGATTCTCTATCATGCCAATTCAAAAGCAGGGCAAGGCTGCGGTGGATTTCGTTCGCCCCGCATGCAAAAGTTTACATGGAATGCAGATGGCACACCTAATTTTGGAATCCCGGTTAAGGAAAGTGTTGAACTGGAAATTCCATCAAACTAAGTTATGAACAGATTGGGTTTTAAAATTTTTGTCTTATCTGCATTTTGCTTTCCCCTGTTCATTCGTTGCAGTGAGGAGAAGAAGAAAGAAGATCCTGAAAAAGGCGTATCGCTTCAGTTACATCAATTACGTAAGCAACAACTAACTGACATTTCATATCAACTAAAATTTGATATTCCCGAAAGGAAAGCAGATTCTATTCCCGGAAAGGTTATCATTACCTGTAATTTGCTTTCAATAGCGGATGATTTGGTTATCGACTTTAGCGCAAAGGCCAGTCAAATAAAATCTGTAGCGTGGGCCGGTGCAACGATACCTTACTGTTTTGCGAATGAACATGTGATAATTGACAGACAGAAGTTGGTTAAAGGAATCAATAGTATCACCATTGAATTCATTGCCGGGGATTTATCATTAAATAGAAATGAAAATTATCTCTATACGCTTTTTGTTCCTGATCGGGCGTCCACGTGTTTTCCATTGTTTGATCAGCCCAATTTAAAAGCAACCTATGAAGTAACCCTTACCACACCCAAAGAGTGGGAAGCCGTTTCTAATGGAGCTTTGCGCGAGAAGCATGTTGAGAATGATAAGTCAGTCTATACATTCGAGAAGACCAAACCCATTAGTTCGTATCTATTTGCTTTTGCTGCCGGAAAGTTTTTTAAGACAACCCGATTGGTTAATGACAGAAGTATGACTATGTACTATCGTGAAACCGATTCGGTTAAAGTGAGTAAAAACTTAGATGACATTTTTGAGCTTCATGGTAAGGCGTTGGATTGGTTGGAGAATTATACAACCATCAACTATCCGTTCGACAAATTTGATTTTGTGTTGATTCCCTCGTTTCAGTATGGAGGCATGGAACATCCGGGTTCTATTTTCTATAGCGAGTCGGGTTTGCTGTTGGATGACAATGCTTCCATAAACCGGAAAATGGGCCGGGCCAGTTTGATTGCCCATGAAACGGCTCACATGTGGTTTGGCGATTTAGTTACCATGAATTGGTTTAATGATGTGTGGATGAAAGAAGTGTTTGCCAATTTTATGGCAGCCAAAATTGTTCAGCCATCTTTTCCGGAGATCAATCACGATCTACGTTTTTTATTAGCTCATTATCCGTCAGCCTATGAGGTTGATCGCACAGCAGGTGCAAACCCGGTTTTGCAGCCACTCACCAACTTAAAGAATGCCGGTACGTTGTATGGCGCAATCATCTATCAAAAGGCACCTGTCGTTATGCGGCATCTTGAAAAGAAGATTGGGGTAGAGTTGATGCAAATAAGTTTACGGGAATATTTGAAAACATATTCTTATAATAATGCAACGTGGGATGACCTGGTCGCGATCATTGATTCAAAGTCTGCGGAAGATATTGAAAGTTGGAGTAGGGTGTGGGTAAAAACTGCGGGTATGCCTGCGTATGAGTGGGTTAAAAAGAATCAGCTTGTGCAGGGTAAGGATTTCGTAGCCAACCGGATTTGGCAACAGTCATTAAAAATCCAACGCGATCAGAAGCAAGATACCATGGTTAGTATTGTTTCGGATAAGCCAATGAATATTCATGCGAGATCATCAATCAACTATTTGAATGCGGATGGTTTTGGATATGGATATTTTAAAATGAGTGATTCGAGCAGGCAAATTTTTCTGCATAATGCGATGCAGTTTACGGATCCTGTTTTTCGGGCTTCTATGTGGATCAATAATTGGGAAAGCATGTTGCGTGGTGATGGTCCCACTCCTGATAAACTTATTCAAGCTATGTTAAACGCGTTGCAGGTTGAAGAGAATCCCTTAATAGCTGATTACTTGCTGGGTAATTTGCAAACAGCCTGGTGGACATTTTTACCTGAGCATAATCGTAGCCTGATGCAAGATGAGCTTGAAACTATATTATGGAATTTAATTCAAGCAGCGCCCGATACGGGACGAAAGAGCACTTGCTTCCGTGCATATCGTAATGCAGCGATGAGTGAGAAAGGGTTAACCAATCTGGAGCAAGTTTGGAACGGAAAACTTACAGTTAAAGACCTTACCTTATCAGAAGAAGACAAAATTTCTACAGCTTATGAACTTGGATTGAAAATTCCGGCTCGTCAACAAGAAATTTTAACCAAACAATTAGGGGAAGTTAAAAATGCGGACCGCAAAGAACGTATGCAGTTTGTGATACCGGCATTAAGCGATGATCAGAAAATTCGCGATTTGTTTTTTGAATCCTTGAAGCAGGAAAAGAATCGGGAGCATGAATCGTGGGTATTAGAGGCGCTTCATTACTTGCATCATCCTTTGCGCGCTAAAAATTCGATTACCTATTTGCGGCCTTCGCTTGATCTTTTAGAGGAGATTCAACTTACCGGGGATATCTTCTTTCCGCAACGTTGGCTCCAGACTACCTTTAGTGGATATTCATCAGCAGAAGCTGTGAAGATTGTTGATTCATTTATTCTTGATCATCGTGACTATCCCTATTATTTAAGGAATAAGGTTTTACAATCAACCGATTTAATGAAGCGTGCAGTTTCATTAAAAGAGAATGTAGTTGAAAACAAAACTCTTTAATCTCTCTCACTTTGGGAGAGGGGCTGGTTGAGGGTTGTTACAAAATTTTCCATTCGCCCATTTGTTCCAGGAAGATCCTGATAGAGTCGGGGTAAAATACAATGCAGTATAAAATCCCGAACAACGAACCATATAAATGGGCATCGTGATTAATTCCGTCTTTTGATTTTTTTGCACTGTAAAAGGAGTAGCCCAGGTAACCAATGCCTAAAATAAAACCAGGGAAACAGAGTACGCCATAAATACAAATGTCCCGCAAAGGCAAAAATAAAATGCAGGCAAACACAACAGCCGATACTGCACCCGATGCGCCCAATGAGTTGTAGTTCGGATTCTTTTGGTTTTTTAACAGTGTTGGAATATCTGAGACGATGATTCCTAAAAGATAGAGCACAATAAAGTGAACGCTTCCCGTAATTCCGAAGATTTGTTTGAAGATGTATTCGAGCTGCGTACCGAAGAAGTAAAACGAAAACATGTTGAAGATAAGGTGCATGTGATCGCGGTGAATAAAACCGGAGGTAACTAAGCGATAATATTGACCGGAATTGATGATAAGATAGGGATTCATCATGAGCTTGTTGAGCAGTCCCGGCTTTTGCATGACGTATAAGCTGAAGGCTACGGTTATGATGATGACACTTGTTGTGAGGGTTAGTTGCATGGCGCAAAGTACGACACTGCCCACTTGCACGCAAAGACGCAAAGTCGCAAAAGAGAAATGTGCTACATTGTAATTGCCGCGCGAGAATATTTGTTTCGATAGTCAACAGGAGAGAGCCCGGTAATTTTTTTGAATACAGTCCTGAATGCTTTTGTATCAGAGTACCCAACATCGTACATCACTTCCGATACATTTTTGCGAGTTATTTCCAGGCTTTTTTTAGCGGCCTCAATTTTTACGCGCTGAATGTATTCGATAGGAGTATTGTTCGTTGCTTTTTTAAAACGTCTTTCAAAATTGCGCCTTCCAATGGCAAACTTGGCAGCGAGATCTTCCACGGAGATTCTATCGGCCACATTCTTTTCTATAAAGGCTTGTGCTTTTTTCACATGCTCATCGTTGTGCGAATTCTGACCGTTGAATATGATAAATTGCGATTGGCTAAACCGGTCTATCTCAATTTCATAATACTTTGAAAAAAGCACGGCCATTTCGCGACTGGTGTATTTCTCAAGAATATAAAGGAGCAAGTTCCAGAATGAGTTAGCGCCCCCGCTTGAGTAAATGCCTTTTTCGTCTGTAATTATTTTATCGGATACAAGATCCACGTTTGGAAACAACTCTTTGAATTTTTCCGTCATAGACCAATGGGTTGAGCATTTCTTACCCTCAAGAAGACCAGTGGAAGCTAACAGGAAAGCACCCACGCATAAACTTGCAACTTCAGCGCCCTGGCCATGCTGCTTATTGATCCATGGAAAGAATTTTTTATTGGATTCAATTACATCAACCATATTACCATTTACTGCAGGAATTATGATGAGATCTGTTTTGTGCAACTGGTTGATCGTTGTATCAGGGGTTACTTTAAAGAACCGGTCATACACCTGTGTATCGGAATTAGCGCCAACCAATTGAACCTGAAACAGGGGTTTCTTTCCGGAGTCGGTGAGAAATTCATTGACCTTATTGAATAGAATGAAAGGCCCTTCAATACAACTTAATGCTACCGCCCCGGTGGGCACAAGAATAGAAATGTGCTTCATACTTTGATCTTTTTGGCAATCCAAAATTATAAAAAGCAGTTGTCGCAATCAACCCTGCACTATGTCGCTTTTGCACTGGTTTTGTTGAATAGGAACCTGCCACATTTGTATCACAGAGCAAGCATAATACATAATCAAATGACAACAGGAACAACTTCAAAATCAAAATTACTGGCGGGTAGAGTAATAAGCGGACTTGTTATTCTATTTATGCTTTTTGACGCTATAATAAAATTTATAAAGCCGGCAGAAGTAATTCAAACAACCGTTAAGGAATTAGGCTATGCAGAACATCACATTCTCATTCACGGTATCTTAGCACTTACTGTTACGATTTTGTATGCAATACCCAGGACTTCAATTTTAGGTGCAATTTTATTGACAGCATATTTGGGAGGTGCTGTAGCTTCACACGTAAGGGTTGATAATCCGATTTTTAGCCA
>CAZNRJ010000010.1:15218-23979 GCA_964574945.1 uncultured Ohtaekwangia sp.
TCCAGTTTATGTTGGTATTTTAATGTGGCTCGGACTCTGGTTGAGAAATATCCAATTGAGAAATTTAATCCCTTTAATAATTAAAAAGGACTTGCAGGATTAACTATGCATACGCAACCTTTAATAATTTAAATATGGCTACTAAAATTTTTATTAACCTTCCTGTAAGTGATTTACAAAGGTCGATCGGGTTTTTTACTAAGCTCGGATTTTCGTTTAACCCTCAGTTTACGGATGATAAAGCAACCTGCATGATTATCAGCGAGAACATTTTTGCAATGTTATTGACGAAGCCTTTCTTTAAAACATTTACAAAGAAGGAAATTGCAGATGCAAAAAAGAACACGGAGGTCTTGATTGCATTAGATGCAGAGAGCAGGGAGAAAGTTGAAGAGATGGTGAAGTCGGCAGTGGCTGCAGGGGGATCAATTTATATGCCCCCGCAAGATCATGGCTGGATGTATCAGCACAGCTTTGCGGATTTGGATGGGCATCAGTGGGAAATTCTGTACATGGATGAAAGCGCTGTTCCGCAGGCATGAGTCAGGTTGTTGAAGGTGCGATGGTAGAAGTATTTAAAACCAATGTAGCCGATAAGGAGAAAGCGGAGTTACTGATTTTAGAAATCCAAAAAGAGTTTGTGAATTACCGCGCAACCATTGACCTGGATGATTGCGACAGGGTTCTGGTAGTGCGCTCGTTGGCGGAAAAGGTTAATCCATCGGGGATAATAAATTTATTGCATCACTTTGGTTATAAGGCTGAAGTATTGCCTGATTTTTGAGGTCAACGCCATCTAATACATTTTCTTATTTTTTTCCGACCTTTATATGGAATGTTTGAAAATGTGATGAAGCGAACCATACTATTGCTATTGAGCATCTGCGTGTTTCAATATGGATCAGCACAAACTGCTGTTGTGGATGATGCGGTGGATGAACGGGTGTTCTTATTAAAAGACCTTGAGTTTTTTATTGACACTACCAATTCCCTCACCTTTCCACAAGTTTCGGATCAGCAATTCGCTGAGAAGTTTCAGAAGCGCGAGTCCTATCAAAACAAAGATTACCAGTCGGGTGCTTCTTATTGGATTCGCTTTTCTGTTCAGCACAATGTGTCAGATAAGGTTTGGCTCATTGAATTTTACGATCAAACCATCGATTTGATTGAAGCCTATGTTCCTAAAGGGGATAATACCTATGACCGACAGGTAATGGGTGATGGGTATCCCTTTCATCAACGGAAGTTTGCTCACAAAAATTTTGAAGTACTGCTCGATCCTTCCTCTACTTCTATTGAATACTATTATTTCAAAGTTCAGTCGCATGAATTTGCTGATATCCGGATAGCCTTTCGTTCGGTAAACTGGTTTGTGTACTATGCGCTGAACGAATATTTTCTTTTCGGAACATTCTATGGAATGATCCTGATCATCGCGCTATACAATTTCCTTGTCTTCCTGGCTATACGCGAAATAAAAAATATCTACTACATCTTTTACATTATCAGTGTAGCGCTTTATGCCATGAGCCTGGATGGCGTAGGGTTTCAATACTTGTGGCCAAACCATCCGGAATGGAATAATTATACCTCGGGAATATTTCTCTATTCATTGATTTTGTGGGCGCTTATTTTTACCCGAAGGTTTTTAAGTACCCGTGCAAAAGCCCCCAGGCTTGACAAAGCATTAAAAGCAATGATTGGCATTCGCACGGCAATCTTTTTATTCGAGTTGATTTTTTATCCCGATTTTTTTGCCTTTCGGTTTATTGAAATTCTGCCGCTCTGGTTAATCCTTCATACGGGCATTCGGGTTTGGATGCGCGGGTATCGTCCGGCACGGTATTTTGTAATCGCTTATGGGCTTCTATTAATGGGCTTCTTTCTGCGTTCGCTCGTGTTCTTTGATATGATTGAGCTCACCACGGTTTCTCATTATAGTTTGCATTTTAGTTTTGTCATCGAAATGCTTTTCCTCACACTTGCGTTGGGCGATCGCATTACTATTCTAAAAGATAACAGGGACAGGGCGCTGAGGCGGATTATTCAACAGCATGAATTAAACATGCAGCTCAAGGATAAGGTCAACAAAGAGCTGGAGCAAAAGGTAAGTGAACGCACGGTAGAAATTAATAATAAGAACAGTGAACTGGAAGAAAGTAATACACGGTTGCTGATTCAAACACGGGAGATCAATCAGATTAACTCCGTTCTTGATCTTGATAACTGGAAATTAAAAAACAAGATTAAAGAAGTGCTGGAAGAGCGTTTGATGGAGAAGGCGATGGATTATGAGGAGTTCAAGACTTTATATCCGGATACATTATCATGCTACCGGTTTTTGGAAACGTTGAAATGGGAGAATGGCTTTACGTGCAGGAAATGCGGCAATGAGAAATACTTTGATGGAGCGCAGAAATTTTCAAGAAGGTGTACCCGTTGCGGATACAATGAATCGATCACTGCTTTTACCATTTTTCATGGCGTAAAATTCCCGGTTGAAAAAGCTTTCTTTATAACCTATATCTCAGTGACCGGTAAAAAGGCCTTTACCCTTGAGGCACTTTCGGGAATGCTTTCCTTACGCACAAATACAGTATGGGCTTTTAAGAATAAAGTGAAGAGTCAGATCTCTGAGCTTGAAAATGATGGCAAAATACATACCCTCTCCAAGTGGCACGAGGTGATTCTAACAGAAGAGAACAGCTCGTTCCAATCCCCCAAAATCAGTGACTCCATAACACAGGGATAACAGGTCAATTTCATTCCAAAAATTGAATGTTTACCAAGCGGTAAACTGATACCAGATTTCTGCTAAAATAGCCCTGAAATCGTTTGTAATCAATGTTTCTTAAGCGCAAAATAGCTCAGCTATTATTTTGTTGGCAAACAGGGTTTTTTGATCGAAATGTGATGAAAAAAATGCATTGTCGTTTTGTAAAATTTAAATTTAAAACAATCGATGGGTAATTAAACATCCGACAATCGATTGAATCACCATCAAGTAACTGTAAAACAATAAGTTAACTATGATTAATAGGTTGCTGTTTTTGATATTGCTAATCGCTCCCGGTTTATTATTTGGGCAGGTGCGGACGATTTCAGGTGTTGTTAAGGATTCCGGTGACGGTTCTGCGATTCCCGGTGCTAATGTCCTGGTGGATGGAACCACAAAAGGTGTTGCGACAGATATGGATGGTGTTTTTAAGATCGACCTTTCAGCCTCAGAAAATGTGCTTGTTGTTTCTTTCATTGGATACAAAACTCAACGTGTAACAGTTGATCAGCGAACAAACATCGAGGTGCTGCTTGAATCAGAGGCAGTTAGCCTTGATGAAATAGTAGTCATTGGATATGGTGAAATCAGAAAATCGGATCTGACCGGGTCAGTATCATCAGTAAAAGGTTCGGACTTAACTAAAATTCCTTCTGTTTCCCCTATGCAATCCCTGCAGGGAAAAGTACCCGGACTTCAGGTTACGAGCTCCTCGGGTGCGCCCGGCTCCGGGCCAATTGTGCGCATACGCGGTACAGGTACATTCGGAAATGCAAACCCGATTTATGTTGTTGATGGTGTAATTCTTGATGATATCAACTTTCTTAATTCAGGAGACATAGAATCCCTCGAGGTACTAAAAGATGCTTCATCAACTGCTATTTATGGTTCCAGGGGAGCGAATGGGGTAATCATTGTTACAACCAAAAAGGGAAAGACCGGGCAGGGTGCACCCGTTATCAGTTTCTCAGGTGAATACAGTATTCAAACGTTACAAAAGAAGATTGATCTGCTCAATGGCAAGCAATTCGCAACCATTGCGAATGAAATTACCCCGGGCTCATTTAATAATGTGGATGCCGTTCCTAATGTTGACTGGCAGGATTTGTTGTTTCAGAATGCGCCCATGCAAAACTACCAGGTGTCGGTAACGGGTGCATCTGATAAGTCTCAGTACTATTTAGGGCTCGGGTATTTTAGCCAGGAAGGAATTATACCAAAGTCAAACTATGAGCGTATCACGTTAAAATTTAACAACACGTATAATCTTAATAAATTCATTCGCCTCGGAACGAACTTAAGCTTCACACCCAATCAGCAACAGAATACAAATGGAAATGCGCCCTTTGTTGTCTATCGCGCCCAGCCGGTAATAGAACCATTTTTACCGAATGGCGCCTATGCCCCGGTTCCGGGTGTGGGTAATGTGCTGGCCGATATTGAGTATACCAACAGTTTTAATAAAGGGATACGATCCGTTAATAATTTTGATGTTGAAGCAGATTTTTTAAAAGACTTCACCTTCAAGACGAGCATAGGGGTCGATCTTGACTATAATAAGGGCGAAAATTTCACGCCCGAGTTTTTTGTTTCGCCACAGCAGCAAACATCCATGAGCAGGTTGACGAAAACGTATGGTGACCGGCTTTCGTGGTTGTGGGAAAATACAATAAGTTATCACAAAGAGAAGGGTGACCATCGCATAGGTGCTGTTGCAGGATATACCATGCAGGAATCATCATCCGAAAACTTATCACTCGTTGGTGAGAACATTCTTAGGGATGGAAGCGATTTCTGGTATTTGAACCCGGATAATATTAATCCAAGCTTAACGAGTAACACCGTTGACCTGAATCAAAACTATTCCATTATCTCGTATCTCTTTCGGGCTAACTATACATACAAAAATAAATATCTCCTGACTGCCACGTATCGCAGGGACGGTTCATCAAAATTTAGCAGCAACAACCGCTATTCAGATTTTCCATCTTTGGCGGTAGGCTGGAATGTTATCAATGAATCATTCATGAGTGACCAAAGCCTGCTTTCCAATTTGAAAGTACGCACCAGTTGGGGAATAATCGGTAACGAGAAAATTAATTACAAACGTCAATACTCTCCTGTAATCAATGGAGTGGGTGCGGTGTTTGGCGCAGGCGAAGTTCTTTACCCGGGTTCTACGTATGGTGTAACAGGAAATTCAAATTTGAAGTGGGAAGATACGTATCAAACAGATATTGGAGTTGAGCTGGGGTTTTTCAATGACCGGCTTACTGCAGAAGTTGACTATTATAATAAGCTGACCAAAGGTATTTTGATCGACCTTCCTGTTCCCGGCTATCTTGGAAATGGAAATGGCGCTTCCATTACCTACAATGCGGCTGAAGTTTTAAACAAGGGCTTTGA
This sequence comes from uncultured Ohtaekwangia sp., assembly GCA_964574945.1. Classification (GTDB taxonomy): domain Bacteria; phylum Bacteroidota; class Bacteroidia; order Cytophagales; family Cyclobacteriaceae; genus ELB16-189. The sequence continues at coordinate 20,401 of CAZNRJ010000010.1, forward strand.
ATATAGTGTATCATGGAATGATGAATGGAACGGAATACGGTACAAAATCGGAACCGTAGGTACAACCATTCACAACGAAGCCAAAAAAGTTTTTGGCACTGGCGGAGAGGGAGACCGGTTGCCAAATGGTGCAGGCACTACTTCAACCTCACCGGGTTTACCCTTAGGTGCTTTTTATGGATACGTGACGGATGGACTTTTTCAGAATACAAGTGAGTTGAATTCTTATCCGCATCTTTCAACAGCAGGTGTTGGTGACTTAAGATACGTGGATGTTAATAATGATGGTGTACTGAATAGTTCCGACAGAACGTATATCGGCTCACCCATTCCTACTTTCTTATATGGTTTTAATTTGGAAATCGGCTACAAAGCGTTTGACCTCTCAGCAGATTTTCAAGGACAAAGCGGAAATAAGATTTATAATGCCAAAGAAACGGTTCGTCCGGACTTATATAATTTTGAGGCACATGTATTTGATCGCTGGAGAGGCGAAGGAACAAGCGCCACAGAACCGCGTTCTTCAGCAGGTGGTTACAACTGGCTTCCTTCTACACGGTTCATTCAGGATGGCTCCTTTTTCAGGTTGCGAAATGTGACCCTCGGATACAACCTTCCTAAAAATTTAACAGACAAGGTAAAGGTTAAGTCAGCCCGCATGTATGTAAGGGGTACTAATGTGTTTACGCTCACAAAGTTTACAGGGTATTCACCGGAAGTAGCAAGTGGAAGTGCTATTGATAACGGCATTGATAACAGTACATATCCGGTTTCGGCAATTTATTCTGCGGGTATTAACGTTACTTTTTAACAGAAGGCTATGAAGACAAGAGTCATGAATTATTTAGGTAAAGGGATCTTAATCGTATCGCTGACGATCGTATCGGGGTGTGAAGACTTTCTTGATAAACCTCTTCAGGGTGAATTAACACAATCAAGTTTTCCTGTTTCGGCCGATGATGCAGTATTGGCAACCAATGCAGTGTATAACATACTGAGGGTAAATAGTTATAACCAGGGCCTGTTTCCTATTCTTGATATTATGTCTGATGATGGACGTAAAGGAAGTAACCCGGATGACGCGGCCTCTACGGTAGGGCCTTATGATAATTTTACACACATCCCTACAGAAGGAAACATTAGCAGGTGGTGGAGTACGCTTTATGAAGGTGTGAAGCGGGCCAATGTAGTTATTGAAAAAGTTCCGGCTATATCCATGGACAATGCTCAAAAGAATTTCTATTTGGGCCAGGCTTATTTTCTTCGGGCGCTTTTTTATTTTGATTTAGTGCGCGCCTGGGGCGGTGTTCCTTTAGTAACTACAGCCAGTCCGCCAGTGGGCTTATCCCGGGCAACCAAAGAGGAGATCTATGGTTTAATCGAAAGTGATTTGCTGCAGGCCATTCAATTCCTGCCGGAGAAATCAACGCTACCCGCTGCCGATTTAGGACGCGCCACCAAAGGTGCGGCAAAATCATTGCTGACAAAAGTGTTTCTTTTTGAAAGTGATTTTGTGAATGCCGAGAAGTATGCCATGGAAGTTATTAATTCTGGCCAGTATGATCTTGAATCAAATTTTGAAGATGCAAATAGTGAAAACGGCAAGTTAGGTGTTGAGTCTGTTTTTGAGATCGTGGCATTGCCTTTCGAGCCCCTTGCATCGGGCGGTAATCAATATGGAAACACACAAGGCGTTCGGGGTACCCCTAATCGGGGCTGGGGTTTCAACAGGCCCACGATTGATCTTCAAAATTCATTTGAACCTAATGACCCGCGGTTAGAATTAACGGTAATACGACTTGGAGAAGTGTTGGATGGGGTTTTGATTGTGGGCGATGGCCAAACCCCGGATGAAACAAGGGATGCAAACAATGTTTTGATTGAAACAGAATGTTATAACCAGAAAGTTTGGACCCCGGGAATAAATGTGCCCACACAGTTTGGACATAACAGAAGAATACTGCGCTATGCGGATGTTTTATTAATGGCTGCCGAAGCACTTAATCAAAATAATAAACCCACGGAGGCGTTAGTACAACTAAACAAAGTGAGGGCGAGGGCAAGAGGAGGGAACGGGGCTATCCTGGCTGACATCGTAGTTACCGATAAAATACAATTAGACAATTTGATCTTTAGCGAAAGACGGCACGAGCTGGCGATGGAAGGCAACAGGCTATGGGATTTAATAAGGACCGGCAGGGCAGGAAGTGTTCTGGGGCCTTTAGGATTTAAAGCAGGGAAGGATGAGTTACTGCCAATCCCTCAATCCGAAATGGATTTAACTCAAAATAGCTGGCCGCAAAACCCCGGCTGGGATTAGTATGAACAAATTTCACGATCAAACAATAAATCAGTAATTATTAAACACGTAAATTATGAAACAATTAAAATTTTTTTTGAGTGCGCTCCTGGTGGGAGTTGTGTTGGCAACAACGTTGGATAGCTGTAAAGATGATGATCCTCCGGCAGAGTTAACTTTGGTGAGTCTTGTTGCAGATGATATTGATTTAAACGGTTCTACAACGCCTAATAATGTTCCTGCGGCAACGCCTGTGATTACGGCAACTTTCTCAACGGATGTAGATGCGGCAACTGCTACGGCAGCCAACATTAAATTGGTTCGCGATTATGATGATGCAGAACTCGCTACTACAATTAGTGTAACCGGTAATGTGATTACGATAACACCTGTTGCATCTTTTGGTACGGGAACGTTGCATGCCCTTACTTTCGGTGCTGGCCTGGCATCAACCCAAGCCAAAACATTGACGGCACCAATTGAACGAACATTTACAACCGAAGGCACGTTTGCTGCTGCCGGTGCATTTGCGCATTGGACATTTGAAGACAGTCCGAATGATGTAATTGGAGATAAAGATCCATTACCGTCAGGTGTTGTTGCCATCACCTATGGTGACTCGCACAATGCAAATGCAGGTAAAGCTGCTGTATTTAATGGTACAACCAGTATTATTGAAATACCCAATGGCGATCAATTGATGGGCAGCGAAAGCTGGACAGTAAGTTTCTGGGTAAAGACAAAATCAGAAGGTCACGTTGATGATAATGCAAATCCAAAAGGACATTTTGTAATGGGCCTGGGAGCATTTTATGGGTTCCAGTTTGAAATTCGTGGTAACTATACTGGCGGACAATTCCCGTTGAGATATTCAATTACAGGAGATCCTAAAACTATTACAGAAGGTTTTGGTTTCAATGCTGATGGAAAGGATAAAGATAACGGTGGCTGGCAAGGTTGGGAGTATGTTGCCGATCTTACTGGAACAGGAGGCTTGCCTGTGATTCTTCAGGATAAGTGGGTTCATGTTGTTTATTCTTATAATAATGCAACTAAGAAAACTTCCCTTTATTTCAATAATATTAAAATACAGGTAGCCGACTTTAACTTGTGGCCCGCTGGCGATGATAAAACAAAAGTGAATGGTGTTAAGTATGGTGGTGTTGCTCCGGAAGTGCAAAATGAACTTGCATTTGGTTTCGTGCAATCTCGTGCAGGAACGTTATGGGATGATGAACCTTGGGGCGGTTATGATAAGCCGGGAGCAAACCATTTTGGCG